>DAOVBJ010000142.1 GCA_030670615.1 Candidatus Bathyarchaeota archaeon
ACCCATAGAAACGGGAGAGACGTTACCACATGAACAAAAGGGCTGTTGGAGGGGTCTTTTTATAACCGTAAAGTTAAAAGATGGGTTGCACATTGATGTGGAATGCTGATCCGTTGGAAGTGTTAAAGTGGGGATTAAATCGTTTCTATCCTCTTGTAAGAGACTGATTAAACTTGTCGGCAGACCCAGTCGAGAAGAGATATGGACATACATAAAGACGGGGTCAATAGGCATAATCATAATAGGAGTCATTGGCTTCATAGTGAAGCTAATTTCAAGCATGCTTCAGGCAAGCCCATCATCGTAGAGGGTACACACCATGGAAAAAGATAACGAAGAGATTGAAACCATGTTCTTCGCGGTCAGAACCACCGCGGGACAGGAAAAAAACGCGGCTGAACTCGTCGGAGTCAAGGCCAGAGCCAAAGACCTCCCCCTAATCTCCGTTCTAGCTCCCGAGACCCTGAGGGGATACATATTTATCGAAGCGCGAAGCCCCCACGTCATTGAAGACGCGATTTCGGGAATACGACACGTTAAATCAAGGGTTCCAGGACTAGTTCAATTCTCGGAAATCGAAAAATACCTCATTACGAAGCCGATTATAGAGGAGTTGGACGTGGACTTCATCGTAGAGATTACCGGTGGACCGTTTAAAGGAATGCGAGCAAGAATAACGCGGGTGAATAAGGTACGAAAGGAAGCCACCCTCGAGCTATTGGAAGCCACCTTCACGCTCCCGATAACAGTCAACGCTGACTACCTCAAGCTTATTAAGAAGCAAGTGGTTGTCGAGAAAGAAAGTTAGGAGGAAGCCTTATGAGTGAGACAAAAATTGTTGAAGTTTTAGTTAGCGGCGGTCAAGCCACCGCTGGACCGCCCTTAGGCCCTACCCTAGGGCCTTTAGGCCTTAATGTTCTGTCAGTCGTGAACAAGATTAACGAGTTAACCAAGAGCTACGCAGGCATGAAGGTTCCTGTGAAAGTTGAGGTCAACCTGAATAACAAGCAATTTGAAGTGAGTGTAGGAATTCCCACCACTTCAGCCTTGATCGTCAGACAACTGGGGATCACCAAGGGGTCCGGGATGCCCAACGTGGAAAAGGTTGGCGACTTATCGATGGAACAAGTGGTCATGATAATTACGCAGAAGCAAGGGACGCTTCTCGCAAAGAACTCCAAGGGGGCTGTTAAAGAAGTCCTTGGAAGCTGCGCCAGTATGGGCGTTACTGTGGACGGAAAGGAGCCGACGACGGTTCAACAGGAAATCGACAACGGAATTTACGATGAGTTTTTAAAGGATTAATTCAAAAGTAAACTACTTTGATGTATAAGAAGGGGTCATACCTTGTCAGTCAACAAGGATAAAATAGTTAAGGCCGTCGACGCGGCTAAAAAAAACTCAAGGAAACGAAAATTCACTCAATCCGTCGAGTTAGTCTTGGCTTTACGGGACATCGATATTAAGAAGCCAGAAAACCGCATCAACGAAATAATAGAACTTCCGTATCCTCCCTCGCGAGAGGTGAAAGTGGCAGTCTTCGCCACAGGCGACCTAGCCGTGAGGGCTAGAAACGCGGGAGCCGACGAAGTCTACGGTAAAGAGACATTGAACGACCTCGTAAATGACAAGAAAAAAGCCAGAAGCCTCGTTCAAGGAATAGACTTTTTTATCGCTGAGACGTCTCTCATGCCCCTCGTCGGCCGAGTGCTGGGATCTATTCTGGGGCCAAGGGGAGGAATGCCAACCCCGATTCCCCCAACGGCGCCCATCGACGCCCTCATCAACAGGCGTCGGAGAACCGTGCAGCTGAGAGTTCGAAGTCAACTCAGTGCTCAATGTAAGGTGGGCTCAGAGGACATGGATAGCGAGGACATCGCCAACAACATCCAGACCATCTTAACTCTGCTTGAAAGGCGACTTGAGAGAGGGTTTAGGAACATCAGGGAGGCCTATGTGAAGACAACGATGGGTCCTCCGACGAAGATAGCTCTATGAGGAGTGAACTAGAAGTATGGCGCAGACTCTGGAACGGGGCACTATTAGACGAAAAGCCCAAAAAGTCGAAAAACTAGTATCTTCCATCGACCAATACAATGTAATCGCTTTTGCCAGCTTACACAAAGTTCGGGCGATCCAACTACAGGAATTGGCAAAGAGATTCAGATCCGACATTCTTTTGAAGACCGTGAAAAACGTACTCGTGAAAAGGGCTCTGGAACGCAGTGGAAAGAAAAACATTAATGAACTCACGAAACATATGGTCGGGTCAAACCTACTTCTGTTAACAGACATGAACCCCTTCAAACTTTCCATACTACTAGCAAAAAACAAGATCAAGACAACGGCGAAGGCAGGCGACATAGCTCAAAACGACATCATGATACCCGCTGGAAACACCGGGTTTCCCCCTGGACCGGCCATATCCGAGTTACATGAGGCGGGAGTACGAACGAGGATTGAGTCGGGCAGCGTGTGGGTGACACGTGATACCATTGTGGCTGAGATGGGTGAGGCGATTCCTGCAAAAGTTGCCAGTATCCTGTCCAAGCTGGGAGTAAAACCTTTAGAAGTGAGCCTTCAACTCGTCGCCGCCTATGATGATGGATTGATCTTCACGACGGAACAGTTAAGCCTAGACTTGAACGAGACCACGAGGCAGTTTGAAGAAGCCCACAAGCAAGCGATTAATCTATCCGTAAATACGCCCTATCCAACCACGGAAACGATAGCGACCATTCTTCGAAGAGCCCATATGGAGGCCAAGGCCTTAGCCATTAACTCCGCATTTTTGACTCCTGAGGTGGCAGCTGAAGTGTTGGCGAGGGCATACAGCCAAATGACCAGTCTTGCGTCGCAAATAGCAAAGGTAAATAAGGACGCAGCTCCGAAGGGTCTTCAAGCGTAAAGGAAAAGTAGAAAAGAGAGAGTCTCATAAAAGAAAAAGATCATAAAAGATTATCGTGCTTCGACTAGATTGGAGGTAAACTTAAATGCGATACGTTTACGCGGCATTACTGCTCCACGCTTCAGGCAAGAAGGTGGAAGAGGATAACCTGAAAAACGTTTTAACTGCGAGTGGAGGTGACGTCGATCCAGCAAGGATAAAATCCCTCATCGCATCTCTTTCAGAAGTAAACATTGATGAAGCAATAAAAATGGCACCTGGAATCGCAGTCACGCCAGCTTCTTCAGAGGCAGCTACTCCAGCGAAAGAGGAAAAGAAAGAAGAGGAGAAGGAAGAGGAAGAAGAGGAAGCCCTAGCTGGTTTAGGCGCTTTATTCGAGTAAAAGAAGCGGCTTCAAACTCCCAACTCGCTCTTCTGGCAGCTCGCTTCTGACATCTCTCCGCAGAGCCCTCCTTTTCAAACCTTTTTACGTAAAGGTTTAATTGCTATTTTGTTTAGAGAATACTGTCTGAAAGTGAAGTATATGGGCCATAAAAAGAAACACAAAACTCCTATGCCCATGGTACTAGCGATCTAGCTGAGGAAGTGAGAGTCGATGGCTGTTAACTGGCAGGAGTTGGAGGCGAAGTGGCAGCGGGCGTGGGAAACGGCGCAGATCTTTGAAGCCAACCCAGACCCTGAAAAGGAGAAGTTCTTCATAACCGTTGCTTACCCGTACCCTAACTCGCCCCAACACGTCGGCCACGGTAGAACCTTCACCATAACCGACGTCTATGCTAGATACAAGCGGATGCGAGGCTTCAACGTTCTCTTTCCCATGGCATTC
>DAOVBJ010000078.1 GCA_030670615.1 Candidatus Bathyarchaeota archaeon
CGTGGGGAATGAACGCCGCCTGCCGCGCTCGGGTGGGGGCACTGCCCTTCACCCGGGCCATTCGGGCGATGCCTAACCCCGTGCCCAAGGACGCTGCAGAAGTCCTCTTTCCAGCCATGGGGTCACGGCCCTGAGGCTGAAAGCGATGGGATTGCTGGGTAAGCACTGCCTTTTTTACTACGTCGGGTCGAATGGGAGTCTCGAATACCTTTGGTAACTCGATTTTATCAGTTGGGTTTCCCGTTAAATCGTAGGCTTGAACTATTGTCAAGAATCATGCCTCCCTTCTTCTACATGGTGCTCATAACTTGATTGCCGATGTAGGTTATGTTTATCGGTTCCTTTTCGATGTTGGCGGGTGGATTATCCGCGTATCGCATCTTCAGAATTCGCTTTGCTGGGCCGGGAACACTTCCCTTCACCAGGATGTACGAGCCTCTCACTAATCCATAGTGGGGAAAGCCGCCTGCCGGGTTGATGTCTTCAGCGTCCTCGCTGATTTTCATGATTCGTTTATTTCTCTCCGTTCTCTGGTGAAAGCCCATCTGGCCTGCGCGGGGCACCGTGTACATGACGTAGCTTGGGCTCCAGGGGCCGAGGGTCCCGACGCCCCGGACGGTCTTTCGAGACTTGTGATGTCGCTTTTTCACGCCCCACCGCTTCACGGGGCCTTGAATGCCCTTGCCCTTCGTCACTCCGATGACGTCGACGAATTGTCCTTCCGTGAGGACGTCTGAGGCTTTAACCTCTGTTCCCAGGATGCCTGTGAGGTATTGTAGTTGATCCTTCATCGTGCCTCCGCCGACCTTCACTTCAAAGACCTCAGGTTTTTTCTGAGGCACGTTGGCCAGGCGGGGTTGGGTGAAGATAATTGCCCTTAACGCCGAGATCTCGGGTAAAGCGTCCTCAATCTCCGATATGGAGGTGGGGGGGCTCTTAGGTTTTGAGGGGGAACGCTCAGTGTCCCTTGGAAGCTCTTTCGCCCACACCTCCCCGAAGGCTTTTACGCCGTTCATTGTGGGAGCGTAGGCCCTGAAACCACAGACGAGGAGTGGTGGGGTCTCCACGACTGTGACGGGAGTGATGATCTCCAGTCCATAGTTGGGGGAGCCAATATGCTTATCGAGTAAATAAATGTAATTCATCCCGACTTTGTAGCCGGAGAATCCGATTAGCCTGGGCGAATCGAGGTTCACGTCGGGCCAGTACCTTATTCGTCCCGTCGGATGCTTAGACCTTTTTCTCGGTAAATAGGCTAGGGATCCCCTTCTCGGGGCCTTCGTTCTTCGTCTACCCATATCCCATCGTCTCACAGCGTCAGTTAATCATATTTATTATCGCGAGGGTGGCGTACACGGCTTCTTCTGTTCGAACCGTCTCCGTTCCCTGCCGAGGAATCGTGTTCACGATCACATCGGCTACGTCGCGCATTTGAGTCTGCTCTCTGCGCAGGATGTCCCTCAACCCCTCTCTCGGCGAGCCGAAGGCCACAACCACGCTACGAGCGGTCCGCCACCGCTTCTCGACCTCTTCAAGGACTTCCGTTACCGGTTGTCCATGCCGCGACGTCATGATCACGAGGTCGTATCGGCCTCGTTTAATCAATCTTCCAAGCGGGAGGTTTGAAACACTAACGCCAAAGCCCCAATATATGTTTATCTCTTCCCGTTTTACCAAGGAAATCTCCGGAACACCGTTGTTGACACAAAGGATTTTCGTGGTCACCCGGGATTTCGGTGGAAGCCGTTTACTCCGGAGCAAGGCAAGGCGTTCAACGCCCACCTCGACGAAGGACCTCGATTTGTCAGACCGCATCACCACGCCCTCTCGGAAGTCGCCGACCAGTAAATCCACCGCCCGCTTGCGGAGGGGATGGTGAGGCGTCCTCAGGGGAGGAAGAACACCAGCGTATTGGAGGGATTTATGAAGGGGAAACAGGTGACGCCGCAGGTATTGAGGCGTCTCCATGTAGGACAGGATGATCTGCATGAATGCCGACTCCTGGGACTGATCCTTGTCCGGGAAGTCGGGAAACACCTGGATCTCATCCACGCGGAAGATGGCAGCGGCCCGTCCGATGAGGCCGATCTTCAAGGTTTTTTCCCGTAAATGGGGCGTGTCATGGACTAAGGACGCGGGGATGACCAGGGTCAGATACGGCTTTTTTCGAACGGGCTCCATGAAGACTCACGAATAGACTGCAGAAACAGAATAATAAAGGTATCCAGCTCGACAATCCTGCAGCAAACTAGCTGTTGACACTGTGGAGCTCGCAAGAGGGTGATGGATGCAATCATCTGCATAGGAGGAGACATCGCAAGCGTTATCCTGGGCTGGCCTTCCACAGCGGGTGAGGTCCCTTACGGTACCCACTGGGCGACTGGTTTCTCTCATTTTTCTTAATGTAAAAAACGATAAATTGAAAAAAAATTTTCTGAGAAGGAGACTAAATCGCGGAGGGTTTCATTAAAAGAGGCCATAAAACGGCCTATTTTCAGTGAAACTACATGGTTATATCATGCATTATCCCATGTTAAATCCGTCTGAAATACACGAGTGTCAAAGGATCAGTGGACTCAACACAGCAACTTGTGGAACGTCGTGAGGAACCGGGTCGACGCAGGCTTTACCAGATCGTGGACTTAGATCCAGTGGCTTCGAGCCATACAGCTCGTAATTAAACGTAAACACAATTCGCGAGAACATGGACTTCGCATCCATTGTTGTTGTCTTCAGAAGTGTTTGGGGGCGAATAAGATAATCAGAAAGTACATTGACCTTTTGAAACTTAGTGAAAAAGGGCTAAAGGATGAGTCTAGCTAGCTCAAAAAACCCGTTAGAAACCATAATTACTAATTGAAATCTCTGAAAAATGTAAAATGGAGAATCTAGCTAAGTCGATAATCTATAGTACAAATTCATTAATTCTAAATGAAAACACGTACGTTATACCATCATTAGCAATAAGGATGAGAAGAGAGACCAATCTAACAGGACGTAGTAGAGGGGTCGCTAGCTAGCTAATCCAAGACTATGAGGCCTCCTTAACGCTGAAACGCTTCGGAATACCAGGGCGGCGTGAACATGGGGGGCGTCCCCGAAGGCGGGACGCCACGCGGCGGAAACTGGTGGGGCATCTAACGTGGTTCATGCTGAAGTCAATGTCTTCAATTCAGACGCCAAGTCTGGCGATGACGGAGATCGAGGGCCGTCGGGAGGATAGGTTTCTCCCATTCGTTGAGGGATGAAGGAACGGAAAAGCTGAAGAGGAATAGAAATCATTTAAATAGACGCCACATATAAATGAACTCCTTCTTAGAGGGAATAGACATGAGTGCGCTTCTCGATGATGTGGAACGGATGAAGCGGATCGACCGGGACGGCATGTATGCCATCCTGGCGAAGCTTCCCGAACACTGTGAGGAGGCCATCGACGAAGCGAAGGACCTTCGAATCCCGCGAAGGGTTCGGGTTTCGGATCATAAGGTGCTTCGATATGGGGCGCCTAAGCAGATCGTGATCGTGGGGATGGGGGGCTCAGCCATCGGGGGGAGCCTCTTCAAGGATTGGCTGCGGGCTTCACTGCCGATTCCAGTGGAAGTCTGTAGAGGATACACCCTTCCGGCCTACGCTGATGAAGAAACTTTAGTGCTTGCCACGAGTTATTCGGGAAACACGGAAGAGACGTTGAGCTGTTTGTTGGAGGCGGTGGAGAGACAGTGTATGGTCGTTGGGATCACTTCGAATGGCGTCCTACAGGAATTTGGTGAAAAGCTGGGGCTGCCCCTCGTCATCATCCCCGGCGGCAATCCGCCGAGAAGCGCGGTCCCCTACATCTTTTTCTCCCTCGTCGCTGTCTTGGACGCCCTCGAAATCCTGCCATCGATGGTTGGAGAGATTGAGGAGGCCATCGCCGTGTTGAAGAAGGTTCGGGAGGAAATAAAGCCGGAGCGGCCCCTTTCCGATAACTTGGCGAAAAAGATCGCGATTGGCCTGCAAGGCAGTATTCCCCTCATCTTCGGCTTCGGGTTTTATGAGAGCGTGGCCCTTCGAATGAAGACCCAATTCAATGAAAACAGTAAGACGCCAGCAGTAATTGAGCTTTTTCCGGAGCTACGGCATAATACCGTGGTGGGTTGGGCGGGACCACGGAACTTGACGAAGAAATTCGGTGTCCTGCTCATCCGAGACCGCGAGGAGCCGCCTGAGATCCGAAAGATGATCGAGGTCACTAAAGAACAGATCTTCAACGATGGCGCGGCCACCGTATTGGAGATCTGGACGAGGGGACACGGGAAGCTGGCACGGATGCTCTCGACCTTGTATGTCGGGGACTTCGCCAGCGTCTATCTGGGCATCCTCTACGGCGTCAACCCCACGCCCACCAAGAACATCGACGAATTAAAAAAGCACCTAACTTCCTGCGACACCATGGGAGTCCTGAGAAAAAAGTTCGCCAGATTACTTGAGGGCTGATAGGGCGTCATCGATTCGTTTTCTCGTCACCGAGCCCTGCCGAAGAAGAATTGGTGGATCCCCTGTCAAGTCGAGGACCGTCGAGACCGTCGCATTGCATGTGCCCCCGTCAAGGATGAGGTCGATTTCCCCGTCAAAGTGGTTGAGGACCCCTTGGGCATCAACGCAGGGCGGGTTGCCGTGCTTGTTAGCGCTCGTCGCGATGAGGGGCGTCTGAGCTGACGCGATGAGGGCGAGGGGCACCTGGTGGTTTGGCGCGCGTACCCCGACGCTAATGTGTCCCCCCGTCACCACGAGGGGAAGACGAGGCTTCTTCAGCAGCACGAGGGTCAAGGCGCCGGGCCAAAACAGGTTCATCAACCGAGCAGCCCCCTCATCGACGTAAGCCACGTCCGCAGCCATCCTTCTCCCCGACACCGCTACCGGCAACGGCTGATCCAAGGGTCGCTGCTTCACTGTAAAGATCTTGCGGACGGCTTGGGGATCCAAGGCGTTGGTACCCAGCCCATAGACCGTGTCCGTCGGATACGCTATCAACCCCCCTGCTTTAATGGTTTTCACCGCTCGGGAAATGGCGTGGGGGCTTGGTTGGTTGGGATTCACCTTCAACACGGTCGACATACAGACTTTCCCGTTCCCGTTGGGTTTAGGGCGAGTGCCCTTTGACTTACGGATTCGACGGGAGGTAGTAGATGTCTGGGCTTAAAAACAGCGTGTTAATAAGCATGCCTCGCATCGGTCCGTGCACAAGCTAGCTAGCTTGCGTAATAAAATGAGGCTACAAAGACTACATTTTAAGGGTCAACCATGGGTGTTGTAGGCTATGGAAAGCGGATAGAGATCATTAAGAGGATGCTTTTGGAGGACAAGACCCGTGAAGAAAGAGCAGGGGTTTGTGGCGTGCACCAAGTGAC
>DAOVBJ010000206.1 GCA_030670615.1 Candidatus Bathyarchaeota archaeon
CCCCATACCTTTTGGGTTTAAACGTCCTTCGTTGGGAAAGACGATCTTTTTACAACATGCGTGAATGTTTTATAGGATGAGAGCTAATTTTGTAGCTCGAGGTTACTTGCCCTAAATGAAGTTCGCGTTTAGAACAATAGTTTTTACGATGCTATTTCTTTTGGCAATACCATTTTCTATACCATGTCAGGTTTTTTCCCAAGTAACTTCGACCCCCACCACTCTTTCTCTAATGGTTTATAGTGATGGAATCATCCATGTTTCCTACACTTTAGCCGTGGATCAAATCGTTCCAAGTGTAAATGTGACTTTATTTGGTCTATTATACGAGAACCTTATCGTTGTTGACGAGAACAACACTTTCCTCGATTATTCCCTTGATGCACCAATAATCGTCGTCGACAGTCTGGGAGCAAGGAGCATTAGACTTGAGTGGGACGCCCTCGACTTGACCAATAAGACATCTGGCATCTGGGCTATGACGATAGATGCGCCCATAACCTTCACAGTCACCTTTCCCAAGAACACCACTATACTTGACCTGAGTGAGGTTCCCATCGAAATAACGTTTATAGATCAACAAATTATCGTAACCATGCCTTCCAATCTTCAGACAATAAGCTACATCGTGGGAACGATAACCCCTAAGGAAAGAGCTAGGGAAACCCTCGACACAGTAACTGCAATAATCAATAATATTAAGGCAAGTGGTGTAAACACGGCTGCTGCTGAAGCCTTACTCCTGACAGCCGAAACTGCCTACTCAACTGGAAATTACACGGGCGCCGAGAAACTGGCCAACGAAGCTTTAGAGCTGGCCTACAACCTTCAAGAAGAGACTCAATCCTTCCCAACTCCTTTACTTCTACTCGTCTCGGGTTCAGCGATCTTTGCTGCCCTCGGTCTATATCTCGTGAGAAGGGTGAAAGGAGGGAAAATCGATGTTGAGGCGGTTTTAAGGGATTATCCTTGGCTGAGGAGTGACCAACGGGAGATTATTCGTTTCCTCGCTGAAAAAAGGGATGGAATCTTTGAATCTGACTTGAGGAAAGCCTTTGATCTTCCCAAATCTAGCATGTGGCGGTTGATTAAAAGGCTTGAAGACGAAGAGATTGTCACGGTTAAGCAGCTGAGGGGACAAAACTATATCAAACTGAAGAAGCGAAAAAGCTGATTCTGAAAACTGGGGGCATACGAGGAGAGGGGTTTTCTACCTTCAACCTGAGGGGAAAACGCGGAGTTTATGATTCATCCCCTGAAGGGATTTTAGAAGGGTTTCCTGAAGCTGCCTCCAGCGTACTTGGCTGCGTTCCCAAGTTCTTCCTCAATTCGAAAGAGGTGATTGTACTGAGCCGTCCTCTCACTCCTACAGGGAGCTCCCGTCTTAATCTGTCCCGCATTCAACGCAACAACCATATCTGCCAGCCACGTGTCCTCCGTCTGCCCTGACCGCTCCGAAACCTGGACGCCATACCCATGTCTAAATGCACAGTACGCAGCGTCTAATGCCTCAGTCAGCGTTCCAACTTGATTGACCTTCCATAACAGGGCGTCAGCTGCTCCCACCTCAATGCCCTTCCTCAACCGCTTTATATTCGTGACGAAGAGATCATCTCCAACGATTTGCGTGTTTAAGATTCTCGTTAACTCAGCGAACCCCGCGAAGTCCTCTTCTTGAAGGGGGTCTTCAATGGACGCCAACTTATACTCTTTGGCGAGGTCCTCTAGGTAATCCATGAATGCCTCTCTAGATATGTTCTTGCCCATCAGCCTGTATGTGTTCTGTTTTTTGTCGTACAGGGTGTTCGCGGCGACATCGAGGCCGAGAACGAAGTCATCTCCATACCCCAGCTCCTCAATGGCCTCCAATTCAGCGTCCAAGGCTTCCCTTGGATCCGTCATGGGTGGCGTGTATCCGCCCTCGTCAGCAGTGTTCAACACGAACTTACCGTACTTTTGTGCCAGCATTTTTCCTAGACGAAAGTAGACTTCTGTCCCCATAGCCATGGCCTCTGAGAATGTTTTAGCGCCTACAGGCATGATGATGTGTTCTTGAAAGTCGAGGTTTGTTGCAGCGAGTTCTCCTCCGTTGATGTAATTAAGGAGGGGTACTGGTAAGATGTGAGCTCTTGGACCCCCGATATACTTGTAAAGGGGCAGCTTTGATACAGCAGCAGCCGCCTTGGCTGCAGCTAAGGAGACACCGACGATGGCGTTTCCTCCAAGTCTGGACTTCTTTTCTGTCCCATCGAGGTCGATCATGGCATGGTCGATTTCCATCTGTCGCCTAACGTCCATACCCTTCAACTCTGAAGCAATTATGTCGTTGACGTTTTTCACGGCTTTGAGAACGCCTAACCCCGCGTAACGTTTCCCACCGTCTCGGAGTTCATAGGCCTCGTGGCCTCCTCTTGACCGTCCCACAGGAACATCAGCTCGACCAAGGACACCGCCCAAAGTGACGACGTCGACCTCAACAGTCGGTGTTCCTCGACAATCGAGGACTTCCCTTGCTTTGATAGTCTTTATTTCAAAATGACTCATTCAGCTCATCTCTGCTCCAGTATAATGGACTCATAAAAGACTTCTGAGGTATGTGCCGGCGATTACACATATCCCACTCTATAAATGATTTTCCTTCAAGCGATACGCTCCTCCCTCCAATACCCACAGCCTTTTGATTAACCTTCGGAAGATACATTCGGGGGGACGTGAGGTGC
>DAOVBJ010000212.1 GCA_030670615.1 Candidatus Bathyarchaeota archaeon
GGCCCCCAAAGGTGCCTATAGCAGACGAAGAGGCTTTCACCAGCCTCCTGAAGAACACAGCGGAGAGCGCGATGGCAGGATGGGGTACATCGCTCTTCAATTATGGAACCGATGGCGATTTAGCCGCTCTCAGCCACTCGGGACGACTGCCAACCAAAGCTTTTTTGAAGAGTACCTTTGACGGATCCGAGAAGATCACGGGTAAAACCCTTTCGCAAACCATCTTGAAGGATCGGGCTACGTGCCCCGATTGCCCGGACTTCCATTACCGAATTGTGGAGACAAGCGGCCGCTACGCCACCGATCCGATATACGGTGGACCCGAATACGAGACCCTCGCCTCCTTCGGTTCCCTCTGTTTGAACGACGACCTCGAAGTCATTGCAAAGGCCAATGAGCTCTGCAACAAGTATTCCCTTGACACGATCGCCACTGGGGTCATCATCGCCTTCGCCATGGAATGCTTCGAAAAAGGCGTCATCACCACAAAGGACACGAGTGGAATCGACCTGTCCTGGGGGAACGGCGATGCCATAATCGCGATGATTCCCAAGATCGCTATGCGAGAGGGACTGGGCGACGTCCTAGCGGAGGGCGTGAAGCGGGCTGCCGAGACACTTGGCGGCGAATCCACGACGTGGGCCCTCCACGTGAAGGGCGCAGAACTCCCCATGCACGAGCCCCGAGGCAAGAAAGGAGTGGGGTTAACCTACGCCACATCAGATCGAGGGGCCTCACACCTCCAGGTGTATCATGACGACGCCTTCGAGAGTGAAGCCAACGCGGCACCAGAGAGCGGACTAGACTCCAGCCTCATCCCCCAGAGCAGGACGGAGACCGGTCCTCGCAAGGTCAAGCTGGTGAAGATCAGTGAGGACCTCATGGCCCTTTACAACAGCCTCGTAATATGCAGATTCGTCTTCTATCCCGCCGGTGTGCCCCTGCAAACCTTGCTGGGCCTCTTCAAGTCCGTGACTGGCTGGGATGCGTCGCCCATGGAGCTGCTGCGAGTTGGTGAACGGTCCTTCAATCTAACAAGGGCTTTCAACGCGCGTGAAGGCTTCACCCGCAAGGACGATACCCTGCCGCAGAGAGTCATGGAACCCCTCGCTGATGGTGCTCTCAAAGGAGAAGCCTACCCCCAGCACGTGTTGGATGAAATGCTGGACCTCTACTACGACAATCGGGGTTGGGATCAAAAACGCGGATGGCCGACAAGCGAGAAGCTCAAGGAACTCGATCTGGGCTGGGTCGCTGACGACCTGTCAAAGCGAGGCCTCCTCTGACAATCGCAATGAATGCCCCCTGGTGACGAAGCCACTCTTCACTTTCCGCCACCCAACCCCTCAACCTTTTAGCCGATTCCCGAAGACAAATACAGAGATGGGGCTAGAAACTGTAGTCAAATATGAAACTAAGGCCTCTGCTCAGCTGTAAAACTTAGATAACCAATCCTTTGAGGCATCGTCTGATTACGTCTTCACTCTTTTGTCTTTCCGTTCATCAGGTTCCTTGACTTCAGCGTAGCTTCTTCCACGGCTTTAATGAAGGCGGCTCGAACTCCCGCAGCCTCTAAGACATATAGGCCTTGCACGGTGGTCCCACCCGGCGTTGCCACCATGTCCTTCAATTCAGCCGGGTGCTTACCCGTCTCTAACACCATTTTAGCCGCGCCTGCCAGCGTTTGAGCCGCCAGCGTCAAACTCAATGCCTTCGGAAGCCCCATCTTCACGCCTCCATCAGCGAGGGCCTCGATCACAAGATACGCATAGGCCGGACCGCTTCCACTCAGCCCAGTAACAGCGTCGAGGTAGTCCTCAATGGTGACGACTACACGCCCAATCGACGTGAAAAGCCTCTTCGCCTCTGCGATATCGTCGTCTGTAACGAGTTCGGTGGGCGCGAGGACGATCATGCCCTCCCCTATCAAACAGGGATTGTTAGGCATGACTCGGATCAACTTCAATCGCTTCCCCGCTCCTTCAAAGAGGCGACGGGTCGTAACCCCGGCCGCTATCGAGATGACGAGGTGGCTTAAAGTGAGCTTATCTCCCAGATCCCGTAAAACTGTTGGCGCCGCCTTTGGCGGAACCGCCAAGATGACGATGTCACTCTCCGCCACAACCTCAGCATTGTCCTCGCAACATCGTACGTTTAGACGTTCACAAACCCGTCTCCGCCGCTCCTCACTTACGTCACTTATCCTAATCAAATTCTCGTCGATACCGGATTTAATTAACCCTGCGAGTAGGGCCTCACCCATCTTTCCCGTGCCTATGACGCCAATACGCCTCACATCATCACCCTCCAAACTTATGACCTACTTCGTTTAAACACATGTACCCGCGATTTCAATTAGATAGTATGTGTGAAAACCGAATATATGAATGTGTCTTTGCGTGTGGACAGATGCCTAGGTCACTCTTCTGACGTAGAGAAAAGTATGTCGTGTATTTCGTTGTTTAAGCCTTAACGTTGCCATAGCCTCGTGAATCGTTTAGGCAACCATCCAGGTAGCTAGATCATAGCTATCCTCGCAGCTGAGTGATCAGAACCCACATGGGCTCCTTGCCTAAGGCGTACGTCTGGAGAGGCTGAAGCTGACCGCTTTGTTGATTTATTCGATACGATGCAAGTCGCCCAGACTCCAGTCCGGCCAC
>DAOVBJ010000054.1 GCA_030670615.1 Candidatus Bathyarchaeota archaeon
AAAGGCGTTTTAAAGTTCAATGTTATCTTTACCTCAGGATACTCAAGTCTTAAAATCGTGATTATTTCCCGTATTCTCACCTCTACCTTCAACCTATCTTTCATACCTCAACACGTTCCCATTACACGATGAGCGAGGGACAGGATTTATATTCTTACCCCCTCCTCGAAGGTCACTTCTAATGTAGGGACGCTATTAGTCTTGAGCAATATGCTCTCTAGTTGTCATCAAGGGTTTGGACGAGTTGATTCCACCCTTCTATCTCTACCTGATCTCCATTCGAAAAGGTAGCAGCGTACAAGTTAGGTAGATTGTGATATTGATTTGGAACATCCGTGAAAGAACATAATTCAATAGCTAAAAATCGACGTGTGAGGAATATGGAAGGCTGCTACTTGATGAAGTGAAACCATATTCATTAGATTCAATAGAATTAGGGTATGTGCTTGTAACATAATTATCTAACATACTTCACGAATAAAAGGAATATAGTGATTATTTTGAAAGTTCTTATTGCTCGACCACGAGAAAATACGCGAATAGATATCTCTGAATGGGAGCGATTAGCAGAGGTTGAGTACCTCGAGACGCAGGATGAAGAGACACTAAAGAAGCAAATAGAGGATGTCCACGTATTAATCGCTGGGAGAGTGCCGATAACCGCTGGTGTCCTTGACGCTGAGAAGAGGTTGAAGCTGATTCAGGTTTTTTCGGTCGCGCGCGCGCTGCAATACCGGGGGATCCAACGCGGAGTCGGTGACCGAGTTGGCGTGGGGTCTCATCTTGGGAGTGTCTCGACGAATTCCCGGTGTAGATCGATTGATGCGTACGGGGAAGTGGGAGCGTTTTATGCCGCAGAGTTATAAGCTGATCTGGGGGAAGACCCTTGGCGTGATCGGCTTTGGAGCGATAGGGCGTCGCGTGGGGAAGGTTGGACGCCTAGCCTTCAACATGAACCTCCTCGTGTCTGACCCCTATCTCATCCCCGAGACAATAGTTACCTTTGGGGGGCGTCTCGTATCTCTCGAAACGGTGTTGCGGGAGTCAGATGTGATTTCGTTGCACGTTCCGCTTTCTCCTACCACGCGACATCTCATTGGCGGTAAGGAGCTGAGGATGATGAAGCCTACGGACATAATCATCAACACGGCTCGGGGCGCGGTGATCGATAAGGCGGCGTTGTTCCAATGTCTTCAGGAGAGGGTCATTGCAGGGGCGGGCCTCGACGTCTTCGAGGTTGAACAGCTGTCTACTGATAGTCCGCTGCGACGTATCAACAATGTGGTCTTGGTGCCTCACATCAGTGCGTGTCCTGAAGCCAGCGTGCGGATGCGGGAGGTGGGGGTGGAGAACGTGGCGCGGTTCCTCCGGGGTGAGCAGCTCATGCGAATCGTTAATACCTCATATTTAGCCTGTGCATCCAGAGCAGCTAAATAACAACACGGTGAAACAGCAAGCTAACTTATTACAGTTTACTCCTTGGAAAACAAGAACTCTTTTTGCTCTATTCCTTTTTTAATCGCACTAGCTAGCTTAGTGGAAGAGTACTCATTTGAAGGAATACTTTATAACGAACAACATCTACAAAAAATTGAAACTCACAAATAAGAGGAATACGTATTTTTTTAGTTTAACAAACATGAAAGACGGTTAATTGATAAGTGATGTAAGGGAAGGCCTTCTCATTGTCTATAATAAAAAATTATCGAGAAATCGTTAAGAATTCAAGTAGCGAATTGAATGTTGAAGCTAGGAAAGTTGCCCTATTCTTGTTGGAAACTGCTATATCTGCGGTGGATCCAACGAAGCTACTGCGAAACAGGGTCACACTCCACAAAAACACCTTGAAGATCGACGATCTGCAACTGAACCTCGAAGATTACCGTAGAATAATCGTTATTGGTGGAGGAAAAGCGAGTGGTGCGATGGCAGAGTCTCTGGAGACAATTCTGGGACATCGGATAGACGCAGGACTGATTAACATTCCCGAGGACTCTACCCACCATCTGAAGGAACGAATCATCGAATTGAATGAAGCCGGCCATCCAATTCCCACGGAACAAGGTCAACGAGGTGTCAATCAAATGTTTGACCTCTTGAAAACCGTTGATGAGAGCACCCTAATCATTTTCCTTTTATCTGGTGGTGGCTCAGCGCTTCTTCCAATGCCTCTGCAAGGGATCACTCTGGATGAGAAGAGGATGGTCACTAACCTTTTACTTAAATGCGGAGCTACCATCAACGAAATAAACGTGGTGAGAAAACATGTTTCACGCATCAAAGGCGGCCGTTTAGCTGTGGCTTCCTACCCCGCGACTTTGCTCTGCCTCATCCTATCCGATGTGATAGGCGATCCACTGCCAACGATTGCTTCTGGACCCACGGTTCCCGACCCGAGCACCTATTCCGACGCCATCCAAGTATTGAGGCGATATGAAATCTGGGAGGAAACCCCTCAGGCCATCAGATTGTTTCTGGAAGAGGGCGTGAAGGGAAGCCATGAGGAATCCCCGAAACCCGGAGACCCACGTTTCGCTAAAGTACTGAACATCGTATTAGGAAATAATGCGGTTGCCTTAGAGGCTGCTGCGAAGCAGGCGAAGGAAATGGGCTTCAACTCTTTACTGCTCTCATCATATGTAAGCGGAGAAGCCCGGCACGTTGGAACCGTTTTCGCGTCCATTGCCCGTGAATTGATGGTTCGGGACAAACCCGTGTCAAAGCCAGCAGTCATATTGGCTGGTGGTGAGACAACGGTGACGGTCACAGGAACGGGTAGGGGTGGAAGAAATGGAGAGCTGGCCTTGAACGCGTCTTTTAGCTTGGCGGGCTTGGAAGGTGTTGCACTGGCTTCTTTTGGGACGGATGGGATAGACGGCCTCAGTGATTCCGCGGGAGCCATTGTTGACGGGTTAACGATTGAAAGGGCAAAAGACATGGGCTTGAATCCCCTCGACTTTTTGAGAAATAATGACTCCCACAACTTCTTTAAACAGTTAAAAGATCTGATATACACAGGGCCAACGGGAACCAATGTGAATGACGTTCTGATTATGGTGGGTCTAGCAAAATCTAGGGCGAGACAAAGAGGGGAAACCAAGTAGAGAGGAATAAACGATGGAAAAGCCTCTGAAAGTCCCGGATCTGAATTTTCAACGAACCGCTGATAAACTTTGCGTTTTTATAAGAAGCATAATGGAGCAGTCGGGAGCGAAAGGCGTGGTTCTTGGATTGAGCGGCGGCGTGGACAGCAGCTTAACTGTAGCTCTCTGTGTTCACGCGTTAGGCAAGGACCGGGTTCTCGGTCTCTTCATGCCAGCGTCCTTCACACCACAGCAGGATACGGATGATGCCCACAACCTAGCAGAGCAACTCGGCATAAAAACAGAATTTGTTAGTATTCAAGGGATCAGTGACGCCTTCTTGAACTCGTTAGAATTAGCTCAACGGGACGAGCGGGCGATAAGAAGGGCGGTAGCCAACGTCCGAGCCAGAATTCGAATGGTCATCTCATACTATTATGCTAATGCCTTCAATTACCTAGTCGCTGGAACCAGCGATCGAAGCGAGCTTTTAATAGGGTTCTTCACGAAGCACGGGGATGGAGGAGCCGACTTCCTCCCCATTAGCGGCCTCTATAAAACACAGGTAAGAGCATTGGCTAAACATCTCGGCATTCCAGAAACGGTTGCATACAAACCCAGTAACCCACAGCTCTATCCCGGCCAGAAACTTGCTGATGAGCTTCCTCTCACCTATAAAGACCTTGACCCCATCTTGGTCGGATTGTTTGATCTGAAACTTTTGCCTGAAGACGTCAGTCGTCGAACAAACATCCCTCTAACGTTCGTGGAGGATGTATTACATCGTTATAACGTGTCAGAACATAAACGATCTCCACCCCCCCAGCCTCCCTCCTAGTAGAGGAACAATTGGTCTACTTCCTATCCCATTTTTGAATGCATGGAAGATTATCGCGCATCTAGAGAGACAGCTATCTCGAAGCCATCACATCTCCTTTATAACCTCAGATATTGTTAAGTTACAAACAGGGAGAACGCTATATCTATAAAATAATCTATAACTCTATTCACGAAATGAGGCTTTTCTTCAAAGGTTCTTGAAGGGCAAATGAACGTTTCAAGGAGACAATGATGGTTTAACAGTCAGACCTCACTCCTCTTCAAGCGAGTAATTTCCTTCATTCCCAGTCCATTGAGGAAGAAAAAGACGTTATGATTAGTTTCATTGGTTTACTCGTTGCTGGCGTCCCTCATTTTATATAGTGTTAGCGTGTGTCCTCTGGCCTCTATTAATTCTGACTTTGTGTTATCCACCAGCTCTTTGGTTATTTCTTTCATAGTTGTTTGTTCCAGAGCTGTCTTTAAGATTTTAATCTTAATGACCTTGCTACTTTTCAGTTGCTTCTTAACCTCCACAACTACTTCTTTGGTGGCGCCATTTTTTCCAATTAGTATAGTAGGTCTCTCTTTGGCAAACTTCCGCTTTATTCTCAACCGTTGCTGTCTCTTAATCATGTTTTGTTCCTCCTCTGGTTTAGAGGCATTCTATTGTATCCACCACAACTAAGGCAGGTAACCACGACGTGAGGCTCTCGTCTCTGCTGAATGCGTGTTCTACTGGTTTTTCCAGGAAAAAGAAAGCGTTTACAATGTTTACATATCATCCACCGATACTCTGTTGGCAGCCGCACCTTGTAGCGCATACCGATCTTTCTAGCTAAGTCCACATATCGCCTAGCCAAATCCATCTCCACAGCAAAGAGCGCGATGGCTTGTTTGAAGAGTATGTGGATGCGTTCATGGGCAATCCTTCTGTTCGCTCTTCTGCGTCTCCCCTTCTTCACGCTACTGAGTCCCTCGCCCATGCTAAATCGTTCATATAATGATAAAGTTTTTCCCCATTCGTGGTATTGTATCTTCTATGCTTCACCTAACCTTTGTAGAGTCGGCTTTAGAACGGGTGCCTCCAAGTCTATGGAGCCATCCAAGCGTCGTCAAAAAGGCACGACAAGCGGGTAAACATCCGGGTAAAATCCTGTTAGATCGGACCTATCATCATAGGGCCATGTTGAAGCTGACGAACGCCCCAAAGCGGGGGCGACCTGACATTCTTCACTTCTCTCTCCTAGCGGCCTTTGGAACGCCCTTAAACAAAGAGGGCCTATTAAAAACCTACGTTCACACCGTCGATGACCACCTTATCCACTTCAATCCCGTTGTTCGTTTACCGAAGAATTATAATCGCTTTGTGGGGTTGATAGAACAGCTTTATGAACAGGGAAAAATTCCAGTTAAAGTCCCTACCCTTTTGAAGCTGGAGCAGGGAGGGTTTCAGAAGATTGTTGAAGAGGTTCAACCGTCCTACGTTATCGCGTTTTCGAGGGGTGGACGGCCTAAACTTCTTCAAGAGGTTCTTGACTGTCATAAAGAGGAGAATTTAATGGTTGTGGTGGGGGCTTTCCCCCGCGGACACTTCTCTAAATGGATTGTAGATCTTGCTGATGACGTGGTTTCTATTGATGTTGATTCTTTAGAAGCTTGGATTGTAGCATCGAGGATAATATTTAGCTATGAACGAGCGCTGGGGCTTCCTGAAAAACGCCTTAAAAAAAGGTGAATTCAAATAGTGAAACTAAAAATATAGTTGATAGACTTATTTGGAGACAATACAAGACTGAGTGAAGACGAATGTCCATCGAAGATACGGGTTTCCACTGGTTCATCCCTGTTAGTCTTGTTAGCAAAGGGAAAGATGGGTGCTAAACCCACCGCTATCTATCTAGCTTCCCAAAGACAAGATCAGTGATAAGATGATTAAATCTGTGGAAGATCGTGTGACCACCATAAAACGAGAGTTGGGCCACATCGACTTCGCGGAAGCCGTTGCAGCCATGAAAGACGGCTTCAAAAAGGACTTCGACGTGGAGCTCGTGAAGGGATACTTGAGTAGAAAGGAGAGACGGTTAGCGTTGAAGCTGAAAAAGGATAAATACAGTACTGCTGACTGGACGTTTAAGAGATAAAAGTAATCCCGCCCCTATGCGCGACCTCATCTTCGGCTTAAGAATCAAGTGACGGGTCATCGATCCCTTATTTCTATATCGTCTCCCCGGCACTCATATCTTGGAAAGGGATAGTCCTTACAAAGCTATCGATATGTATCCAGTATCTTCAACATATTCTCTAACTGCGAGGTTAAGATAATTCTCTTCCTACCTGTTGAAAAGAAGGCCCGCAACTCTTGAATGCTCCCGGGCATGCAATTGGCGACCTGCACCGCGTCCTTCCTGTCGACCATAAATTTATCCATTAATAGATCTACAAGCTCCACCGCTTTTGATGAGTCCATCTTCGAAAACTTTCTGGCGTATTCAAGGGTTCGAAGCTGAAACAGATTGAGCTCCTCCGCCGCCTCCAAGAGCTTCTTCGCTTCAGGCACTGTAATTTCCTTTTTAGACCTGATCTTCCTAGGCATAATC
>DAOVBJ010000214.1 GCA_030670615.1 Candidatus Bathyarchaeota archaeon
GATGCCGAACTACACTATTCCCAGCCTTGCGGCCAACATACGGATGCTGTCCGAGCAGTATCCCCAGTACATCTTTCACTCTCGAACGCTGAACGTTACAATGTCGGCAGTTCCCAAACGGTTCGTAGCAGAGCACTACGCTCCGGAAAAACAACTTCAACGCCTCTTCACAGCGGAGGAGGTGGATCCTCTCCAAGAAATCGCGTTACAACTGGCGTCCTACCTCTCCCAAGAGACGTCCATTCCCAAAGACCGTTTTGGCATAACGGGATCAATCCTGACCAACATCCATCAACCCACCTTCTCCGACATAGATCTCGTCGTGTATGGGGGTGACGAAGGGTGGAAGCTCAAACGATTTCTTCAACGGAAGTTTGAAGCCGGCGCCAGCATACTGACAAGGCATCGTGGAGAAGCGGTAGCGAAGCTGCTGGAGAAGTGGCTGAACAAGTATCCCCTCGCCTTGAACGAGGCCGCGGAAGTCTTTAGAAGGCGATGGAACTACGGGTTCTTCAAGAAAACCTCCTTCTCCATTCACGTTGTGAAAACGAGAGGGGAAATACGAGAGGTTTATGGAGATAAACGGTACACCCCACTTACGCTCGTTGAGGGGAAAGCGAAAATAACGGATGTGAAAAACTCCCTGGTCCTCCCATGCACGTACGGCGTGGATTTTCTTGAAGTCTTGAAAGGGAACGTAACCGTTGAAAAAATCGTCTCCTACGACGGATTCTACGGAGGAATCTTCGATTGTGGAGACGTCGTCAAGGTGAGGGGAAAGCTGGAAAAAGTATGGGACAGGCGACGTAGGCGCGTTTATCACCGAATTGTAGTGGGATCCCTAGAGGCGCGTGGAGAAGACTACGTTAAACCAATCCTGTGAAGCGAGGTGGCTTCAGTGATACCTAGAAGGAGGACGTGAATACATGAAGTCCGCGAGTCCACACGAGCGTTGAGGAACTACGTATAGGTCCAGAGTACAACCAGCCTCTCCCAGCTCCATGGTCACGAGTCTTTTAAGAGGGGAGAAAGCCTCCTTTGGCTAGCTAACTCGATACTCCGTCGACTTGAAGGGCTAGGTGAGCCCTAGAAGTCGGGCGGGGTTCTCTTTTGTCATCACTTCGATCTCCCGTTCACTAATGCCCAGCTGCATCATCAAGTGAATGAAATGCCGCATGCCCTCGATGGGGTGTGGGCTCCGCCACTGACCAAAGTCAGTGGCCATGACACAGCGGTCAGCGCCCCCCCGCCGTATGGCCTCCACCATGAGAGTGGGGTCGTAGCTCCGTCTGAATGGCATCAGAGCGTTGAAGCAGTGTTCCATTACTGCGCCCATCTCAGCCATCTTCATCTGATCCTCTATAGACCAAGTCGTCGCCTCCCACTCGGGATGGGTTACCAGAATCTTCTTGACGCCTTCGTCCTTCGCCGCCTCGAGAAGGGCAAAAACCTCCTCTAAAGAGATGTGACCTGTCCCCAAAACGATATCAGCGTCTGCGATCAGTCCCAAGATCTCGTGGATCTCGTCTATGACTTCACCGTCGGCGAGTATAGTGAGTCCCTTAGTGAGTACAGGTGTCCTCGTGGACTCTATCACTCGCTTATGCCAGAGGTACTCCGGCTTACCAAAGACCTTGACGTGATTGGCCGCGTTCATCGTGGGCATCCATACCTCCTTGGCACCCAAGCCGATGGCTGCGTCGACAGCCGCAGGGTTGAAGCCACCCACGGCGTAGTTGAGGACGACTCCGCCGAAAGCCTCGATGCCGGGGACGGTCTTCCGTACGATGTACATGCAGTCAGCGTTGATGGCGTGATGGCATTTAAAGAGGATCGCTCGGTACCCCACAGCCCTCCCTTGACGGGACAACGCTAAAGCATCGAAGGGCCTGTCGAAGACGCTTGGCATCGTGTGGACATGGAGGTCAATGACACCACGCAGAAGGTCTTGGTCTTGTTGAGGAAACTCCATTTAGTTAAACTCCAACATTCAGAAACGTTAATACAGATTGGGTTATGGGGTATAAAATACTTCTCATTAAGGATGTCTATTGGTTCAGAGGGAATCTGACTAGCTAGCTACAAAGTTTTCGATCGGAAGGGACATTCGATTGAGCAGCATGGTCATGTTCCACGTAAGTGGATTCGTCGTGGGAATACAATAGTTTCGTTGCAGGTAGTGTCTAGGGATTAACGTGTTGCAGGTGTGTCCTTCTTTATCTCCTGAGAGATTGTTAACGCTATTGAAGAAAGAATCAGGGTCATGACTAATGCTTGAGGCCCGTCTATCTGTTGCTGTAGAAGGAGGTGAGCGAGGAGGGAGGCGCCTATAGGCTCACCTAACGCGATGGATGTTGCGACACTCGTCTTCATGTATCGTAGAAAGTAGTTGATCAGTGTATGTCCACCGATCATCGGCAGAACCGCGAGCAAGAGGAAGAAGGTATACGTTTTTGGGGGATAAGTCCAAATGTCTTCATTGCGGAGTAAGGCATACGCGAGAAGAAAAATGGAAGCACTCGCATACGTGAACATGGTATAACTCAGTACATCGGTTTTCCGTCTCACAAATCGACCGATACTAAAATAGCCTGTTGCCCCCAACGCTCCACCAAAAGCCAACAAGACGCCA
>DAOVBJ010000071.1 GCA_030670615.1 Candidatus Bathyarchaeota archaeon
ATTTGTGAGGGGTTCATAACCCAAATTTCTCACCTCATCTAAGTACGCTAATTCGGTTAGGCGTTGCGGCTCTCCCGTCACTTTCACCCTACGAATTCGATCGGCACCATACAATTGTATCAACTTCTCAACGACCTCATCAAAAAGATAGCTTCTGCAGATCATAATCGGTTCATCTGGTTCGAGGTGAAGTCTCCCTAATAATATGAATACGATTTTCGATGATTGTTTCAAATACTCTTTTTTACCAAACTTTGGCGGCTGGAAGTATTGAACGTCGATCACATCGTACTTGAACTCCTGGCTTTCGCTGTGATACGCGCCTATTACCACGCCAAAGAGTAAATCTCCACTACCAGCGTCATCAATTATTACCGTAATCTCCGTCAATCCTCCAGAACCATTCAATGAGGGTGAATCCAACTCCTCAGCCATAACGCGTATGTTCACACAGGTTCTCTCCGCCCATCTTCATGAACGCTTTTAAAGGTTTTCATACAGGTACGCCACCTCCTCTTAACTCCGTTCACTTCCCTCTCAGCCGTTGCACAGCCCAAATAAAAAAAGACATAAGTTTAAGTAGAAGTTACGTATTTTGACGCTCGTACACTGTTTGTTAAGAACAGATGTATAATCAATAAAAAAGAAGTGAAGAAAATGGGTTATAGAAACTTTGACCGGCCAAGAACAATGACCAAAGCCGTTTGTTCTGACTGTGGAGAAGAATGCGAAGTGCCATTCGTGCCCACAGAAGGAAGGCCAGTCTACTGTAGAACATGTTGGGAGAAACATAGACCTCCAAGAAGAAGATACTAGACGCAATTAGAAATAAGGATCTGATTTCTCAGAAATCCTAGAGACAATTTCTAATCACTCAAGTTTCTCTTTATTTTTTTAATTTTCTTTTTTCACCATCGTTTTACACTGTTTTTCGAACGCTGTTTACTACGTCTGTTGTAAGGCACACTTCCTTCAAAGAAAAAGACTCCATGACGTTTATACGCAGATCCAACACACCAGTTGCTAAAGGATCCTTCAATGGTGTTTGGTTTACGTCCTCTGCAGTCACAGGTGGGAGGCGAAGGAATCCTCTGCAAGCTTGACTTCAATGAAGCTGAATCTGTTATAAAATTCCCTTCAACTGGTCGCCGTCTATGACCTCTAAATTCGTAGAGGATTTGAGCCACTTCAGACATTTTAGCCAGCGAGTGCAGTCTACTTCCCGCTCTTGCCAACGCCTTTTCTCCCGCCCTCCCATCTATCAATCAAAACCAAAGCGTCGTGTACCACGACGCCCTCGGCATCAATGATGTTCGCCACTAAAAGCAGGCTTTGACCACTGCTACCAAGTCGTCAACGAGGAGAACGGAATCGCCAGAATGTAAGAGACCTTCCACCCGCCTCCCACGTCCACGGATTGCCGATTCCTTCCTCATGTACAGGAAGGGCTTGTCTAGGAAGAAGGAGAGGAGGGACGCGAAGGCGATTCCAGCCGTCTGTATTCCCGCAACGCGGTGGAAGGTCACGGGGTCTAAAACGTTTTTGGCCAATTCGACGTATACGTCTCCCACCCTCCTGAAGGCTCTTGAAACGCTGGGAATCAGTCGCAAGTCTATGAAGTATGTACCCCATCAATCGTCTGAGCAGGGGAAACCTCCAAACTTTAAGGCGCCTATTCTAACGTGGATTTCACATAGGTCCTTTTTGAAAGCTTCCTGTTTTATAGTCCAGCTTAAAACCGTCACGTCCCCATCAAGAGATTGTTTCAACGAGTGTTTTAAGGTGTTTCAGCTGACTGGTCTTGCCGGGCTCTATCCACGACGGAAGGAGGCGCCCTATGGAAGATGGGGTGAGGAGGAACGCAGGAACGGCTTCATCTGGATCATATTGGCCTGTTGAAAGGTAACACACATAAGATACGACAAAGAACAAAGGATTTGAAGAGCGAGGGCGTTAAGATGGTGGAGAGAGAGCTGCTCATTCGAAAGATGGAGAGCGGTGTGGTGGTAGACCACATCCCCGCAGGTAAGGCCTTGTCTGTTCTGAATGTTTTACGTCCTGATCCTTCGTCTACAGTCATTGTAGCACTGAATATGGACAGCGCAGCGCATGGCAAGAAGGACCTGATCACGATTGAGGGAAAATACCTGACTTCAAAGGAGGTGGATTACCTCTCCCTAATGGCTCCAAAAGCGACAATAACCCTCATTGAAGACGGGAAGGTCAAGGAAGAACGGAGGGTTCACCGCCCAAACACAATTGAGGCCCTCTTCCGGTGTCCCAACCCTTCCTGCGTCACAAACGTGGAGGATGAACCTGAACAAACGACGTTCAAGGTGCTTGACGGGGCAGACGTTAAGACGCTGAGACTTCAATGCGTATCCTGCGGGACGTTTCTTTCCTCAGAGACGATTGTGAACGATCTGGCAAGCACCGACGTCGGTAGAGGCTTGGTCTCAAGAGAAAAAATCGTGAAGACCTTTCTGGACCTTTTGTTAGCGAAAGGCGCGCTTAAAATCGCGCCCACGTCTACGGAGCTCTTCACTCTCAAGAGTGGACGAGCCTCTGCGTACTTCATAAATGTGGGGTCTTTAACCGACGGCGTGTCTTTGGCAGAGATGAAGTGGCTCTTAGCCAGCTACATCGCGTTCCTCCTCGACGAAGGGGAACTTGAGGACTTCGACTTCATCTTCGGCCCTGCTTACAAGGGGATAACCCTTGCCGCGTTGGCTTGTGAGGGGTTGAGTGACCTCTACGGGATCAATAAGCGGTACCTCTACGACCGAAAGGAGGAGAAGGCTTATGGCGACGTATCGGCTGACAGGATAATTGTCGGAGCCAATCACTTCAAAGCGGGACAGAAGATCCTGTTGATCGACGACGTCGCCACTACGGGAGGAACCAAGGTAGAGGTCTTGGAGAAGCTGAAGCGACTGGGCCCCCACACCGTAGTGGGCTTGGTACTGGTAGTGGACCGTCAGGAGAAGATGGGGGATGCTGAAAACGTTGAGCGACGAAGTGCTGTCAAATTCATCCAAGACGAATTCAACGTCAAGGTGTTCTCAATACTGGATGCAAAGACGATCTATGACTCGGTAAAGGATGATTTACCTCGCGACGTCAGGCAATGCTGGATCGACTATTTCGAGAGATATGGATCAGTAAACCTGCGGTAGAACCTATCGTCAGAGGTCAACGCTTCCTTCTACGAGCGGCGGTGAAGCCAAAACTGTAACGAAAACAGCCCTGAATGCGTCGTCATAACACCAGTCGAGGGTTTTTCAAGTCAGCCTTTTGTTGTCCATTCTTGAGTGACAGATGTGGGTAGATGCGACGCGGGGCGACCGGGAAACCAGCTTCTTTCATAGATTTTTCGAGTTCATCTGGGTTCCTTGGTGCTTTTTCTGAAAGGATGCTCAATTAGATACGTTAGGCTTAAATGATAGAACCAAACAAAATTCCTATTCAAAAATAGGGTGAGATTATTCTGGTTGAAGTGTGGCTTCCCTACGGCAGGACTGAGGTGGCTGTGAAGGTGCCAAACGAAAACTTGTTGGGCGTTATTGATGTGAAGGAGCGAGTGGGAGTGATAAACCCGTTCAAGGAAGTGGATGACGCCCTCGAAAACCCGTTGGGAACTCCGAAGTTAGATGCGGTTGTGAAGTCAGGGGAGACGGTTGCCATTGTCGTAGACGATAAAACCAGGCCCGCTCCCACCCGCCTGATCCTTTCCTCTCTCCTGAAAAAACTGGGTCAAACCGGCGTCCAGGACGAGGATATAACCGTGATCTTCGGATGCGGAGTACATACAATGACGGAGGCAGAGGGGTTAGCCCTACTCGGAGAGGCTCTAGGGAGCAGGATAAACATTCAAATTCATGATTGCTTCGCCGAGGACCTTGAGTATGTGGGGAAGACCAGTTTTGGAACAAAGGTTTCAGTTAACAAGACCTTTCTAGACGCTGATTTAAGGATTCTGACAGGGGATATTGCCCTGCACTATTATGCAGGCTACAGTGGGGGCAGAAAAAGCATCCTGCCCGCAATTACTGGGATTGACGCCATTCAACACAATCATGCCCTCCTCTTAGATCCCAAGGCCGTGACGGGAAACCTCGATGGAAATCCGGTTCACTTGGATATGGAGGAGGCCCTCCACCTCGTCGATGTGGACTTGGCCTTAAACGTGGTACTAAATTCTCAGCTAGAAGTCGTCAAGGCTTTTGCAGGGGACGTTGACAAGGTCTTTCATGAAGGCGTTCAATTGGTGAATGAGCTGTGCACGGTACCTGTTGAATCGCCTGCAGAGATCGTGGTTGTCAGCCCCGGGGGCTCCCCCTTTGACATCGACTTATATCAAGCGTACAAGGGCATCGACTCCGCTTTGAATGTGGTGAAGGATAAAGGGGTTGTGGTGTTAGTCGCCGAATGCTTGGAGGGGTACGCTAACAAGACTTTCCACGATTGGATGGTGCGGTTTAAATCGCTCTCAAGTATTCGAAGGGAGATACGAAGAAATTTTGTCTTGGGCGGCCACAAAGCCTATTACCTTCTAAAAGCCCTTGCAAGGGTGAAAATAATTCTGGTGTCAATCATGCCTGACTACTATGCGACGGGAGTCTTCAAGTTGAGGACAGCAAAAACAGTGAACGCCGCCTTAAAATCAGCTTTAAGAATGACGGGGCGGCGTGGGAAGGTTCTTGTTTTACCCCATGGATCCACTACTCTACCTATCATTAAAAAAAGAGAAGGAAGAATGAGAACATAGCTCTGGATAAGAACTTCAACATCCGCTTGTTCAACACCGCAGACATTAGCCAAGTTATGGAGATCAATCGTTCCTGTCTCCCTGAACACTATAATCAAGCGTTTTACAATATTCTCTATTATCGTTTTCCCAAGACCTTTGTCGTTGCATCTGCCTCCGACACCGTTGTGGGATACATTATGTGTCGGATCGAACTTGGTCTGTCTGAAATGCGACGATTTAATTTAATAAAGAAAGGTCACGTCGTTTCCTTAGCGGTTCTTCCTGAATATCGAGGGAAGAGGTTAGGTAAAGGTCTGGCTTCGAACGCTTTGAAGGGCATGCTTGGGTATGGCGCAAAAGAGAGCTATTTAGAGGTCAGAGTGAGCAATCTAGCCGCCGTCAGGCTGTACGAGAAGCTTGGATTCAGTGTTGTTAAGGCTAAAAAAAACTATTACAAGGATGGGGAGGACGCCTATGTCATGGCTAGGAAAATCCCCTAGGCTCTTTTGACTCAAGTCTCTTTTTCAGGTAAATTATCGACAGCACGATGGTTGGAACATAAAACACGCACACCTCAAAGGCATAGGTGAAAAGTGGGATTATGGCTCTTTGGACGATGAAGGCTGTTGAGGAAATTATTGCCATTATAAGTGTTGCAATGAGCCAACTGTCTTTCTCAGGATCTTCCAAAGGAGAATCACCCAATTTCCAGATTTTTCCCCTTAAATGTTTTCAATCAGAAAACTACGTCCTTAGGAAGATTGTGTCCAAAGCTGGTTTTTACTTAAGCCATTGCACGGGGATGTCCTGATATGTTCCGTCAGGAAGCCGTCTCCGAATCGTTATCGGTAAAACTCCAGCCTCAAGCTCCTTCATCGCTAAATCGACAGACGTCGTCAGCCCCTCTGGGACCTCTATCAACAAGGGAGCCC
>DAOVBJ010000051.1 GCA_030670615.1 Candidatus Bathyarchaeota archaeon
CCTCTTATCATTCGACTTGTGAGCGAACTTGAACAAGCTTGGTCTCAAAATCTTCTATCGGCGTTGACAGGTCGCCGTCGGGTGGGATCTCTCCCTTCTCCCGCAGGATCTGTCTGGCTAGCAGCCAATAGATTGTGGCGAGCGATCGTCGCCCTTTGTTGTTAGCGGGAATTACTAAGTCGATCTTGGAGAAATCGTTGTCTGTGTCGCATAGAGCCACGACAGGTATGCCCACCGACGAAGCCTCTTTAACGGCCTGTTTATCTGCTTTCGGGTCGGTTACAACCACCACATCTGCCTCGAGATGGCTGGAATGATTGGGGTTTGAAAAGAGCCCTGGAAGAAATCTACCAGTAACCGGGTGGGTAAAGGTTACTTCACAGAACTTTGTGACGGGGGTTATACCGTACAGGCGTGTTGAAACAACGATGATCTTTGACGGGTCAATAAATGCGAGGAATTTTGCGGCCGTCCGTATTCGGGAATCGGTCTTTTCCACGTCTAACACGAATAGGCCGTCGGGCCTAACTCTATAGATGAAGGGATCCATGTCCTTCGTATTAATCCTCGTCCCAATGTGTATGCCCGCTGAAAGAAGGTTTTCAATCGGAAGAAGAAGACCTGTCTCTTTCTCGACGACTTCTTCACTCTCCCTACTTTCTTCTTCAGTCACTTCAGAATCCTCCTAAATCCGCTAAACATGTGTTTTTCACTATTTTCCTGATCTCCATATCTCTTTTTTTCTTTTCCTTTACATGAAGCGGTGTTTCTACTTGGCTTCAAAGTATTTGAGGATTTCGTCTATGATCTCAACGTTGGAGAGGATCATGCGACGACAACAATAGCGTTTTATCCCTAGATCATCTAGAACCGTCTTTGGGGTCTCTCCACCTTGAACTCTGCGTGCATACTCTTCCCATTTATCTCCAATGAGGGTACCACATGAAAAGCATCTTACCGGAGCCATCATCGTCTTCAGCCTCTTACCTATAAGATTTTTGCTTCTTACTTCGCGCTCCTGGACCGCCAACCTTCTTTGGTTCTTTTCTTCGAGGGTCACCTGTCAGCATGGTTCGGTCATAACTTTGAAGTATGTCTCTGACCGAGGAGCTTTTAAACCAGGTAACGAGGGCTCGGGCGATGGCCATTCTCGCTGCTTCGGCTTGCCCCATAAATCCCCCGCCACGAACGTTGACGTCTATGTCGACGTCACTCAACTGCCCCTCGAGAAGGAGGAGGGGTTCCTGTATCTTTCGCTGTGCGATTTCAGGTGTGAAGATTTCAATGGGAATCTTGTTGATTCTCACCCGTCCTTTTCCTGGCCTGACGAGGGCTCGGGCGATGGCCGTCTTCCTCTTCCCACTCTCAAGCACAAGATTCTTTTTACTTGCATACTTCGTCTTCATCTACATCAATCTCAAGATGATTTTCTCGTCACCCAATTATTCTTATCCCCGATCCCTCAGGGTTCTCTTGAATGAGGGCTGGAATGGTAAGGTATTTGCCTCCTGCCCCCTCTATCTTTTCTCTGGCTTGCTTTGAACACGAGAGCGCTGCAACGTTTACTCGATGCGTTAACATTCCTGAGCCGAGTATTTTTCCTGGGACGACCACGGTCTCATCATCTGTGGAATATCTGTTTATTCGACTGATGTTTACTGCGACCCGCTTATGCTTTCTCTTCCGTAGTTTATCCGCTATGGCGTCCCAAACAGCAACGTCTTTCTCGTTTGACGCCCGTACTAACGTTTTTAAGACGTCTATAAGCTCAGTATTTATTGTTTTAGACCTCATTATGCTTTACCTGCCTTGATCTGCGTCACGAAACCCTTCAATTCATCGGTTTTTTCCTTCAATATTCTTATGGATTCCAAGAAGATGCGTTCTGGAGGTAACACGCCTGTGGACTCGACGTTAAAGATAAAGGTGTCTTTAATCCTTTCCACCCGTATCGCGTCGATGGGACAGACTTTTTCGCACTCTTTACAAAGGTTACATTTCTCGAGGTCAATGACGTTGACCTGTCCATTCACTGCTAACACCTGCTTCAAACAGGCGTCTAAGCATTTTTTGCACAGGTTGCACTTCTCATGGTCAACTTGAATGTCCGCGGCGTATTTATGAGTGCAACAAGAGGTGGGCTGCCACTTGACGTGGTCAAGGCCCAAGCCCAGCTTCGCGTAGGCTTCGAAACGGACCTTCTGGCTCTGCGCCATTTTTACGATGGGGATCTTATCGCTCACTGGGACAACTTCGGGATCAATAGAGATCAATTCCTTGGAATAGACGGTTCGCGTACCCTCCTGGGCTTCAGACTCCAAGGTGAGGGTCACGCTACACTTGCTGCAACCCAGCTCACTGTTACACGTGCATTTCTCGGGAAGCACATAGGCGTCGAGGTCGGTCTTCAACGGAATAAGGCCCAGCCGGTGGGCCAGAACCTCATCTTTCATGGGAGACGAATTCTCTATCATGATGACGTTGTCAATTGCCATCGAAGGCACCTCGGTCATCATTATTCTCCTCAGAGAATTCACGAGAGATACATCGATTCCACTGACAAGAAACCGAATAAAGTTCTCATCTCTCTCCAGAACTTTAATTTTCATGGTATCCGCCTTGTCTCGGTCGATTACTTTCGTCTTCCTCTGCGGCCTCCAGGACGTCTTGTGCCGTCGTGGGGGATGGGGGTGACTTCCTCTATTCGTCCTATTCGAAGACCCGACCTCGCTAAGGCTCTGATCGCTGGTTGCGCGCCTGGCCCAGGGGTCTTGAGGCTGTGACCTCCTGGAGCCCTGACCTTGATGTGCACTGCGTTTATCCCTTTATCCTTCGCTGTCTGCGCTGCGCTGAAGGCCGCTTGCATGGCAGCATAAGGCGAGGACTCATACCGGTCAGCCTTGACAAACATTCCTCCAGAGTATCTGGCGATGGTTTCTGCGCCACTTAAATCGGTAACGTGTACAATGGTGTTGTTATAGGAAGAGTATATGTTTACTACTCCCCACTTCTCTTTTCTTTCACTCATTTTTGCAATCCTCAACAACTCATTTATTTGTTACTTCTTGTTCTATGACGGAGCCTGATTCAATCTTGGCGAAGAAACTTGTCGGCGTGAAGTGAACGTCCTGTTCTTCGTCTCTTGAAACGATGTAGCTGGGAATGGTTATTTTTTTGTTTCCTATTGAAATATGACCGTGGACTACTAGCTGTCTTGCTTGTTGAGGCGTTCGCGCTAATCCGTTTCTGAAGACGAGGGTTTGAAGTCTGCGTTCAAGGATTCCCGCTACAGATAGATCGAGGACGTCGTCCAACCCCGCGTTTTCTGTGATAAGTTTAATCGATTGAAGCTTGTTTAAGAGCGGGGTCTCAAGTTTCAAGCGTTTTTCATCCGGCATTGCCAACAACTGCCTTGCCCGGGTTCGATATTTTGAAACCGTGTAACGGTGACGCCGCAGCTCTCTCTTATTTCGTAACCCGTATTCCCCTACGAGCTTGAGTTCAGAAGTCAATTCTGTGATGGACCACGGAAATCTCGGGGACTCATATTTTTTTCGCTGTTTCTTTGGGTCTCCCATGCCATATCCCTCTTCTCTTTTCTTGTTATTCTCGGGTTCTGCGGAGGCTGCTTCGTCGAACGCTGACGACTCTTCCGGATCTTGCGGTGGTCTTCGTCCGTTGTCCACGAACCTTTAAGCCTAAGCCGTGGCGAATGCCTTTCCACGACCGCGTTTCTTTCATGAGGTTAATATCAAATTCCGTTTGGAGGGTGAGGTCCGACCCGATCAGGTGACGGTTTTTACCTGTTTCCAAGTCTTTTTGACGGTTAAAAAGCCATGGCGGGACTCCAAAAGCCTCAGGATTCGCCAAAACCTCTTCGATTTTTTGGGCTTCCGTGTCTTTCATGTAGCCCACCTGTAAATCTGTCAAATTAGCTGCCTTTAGAATTGCTTTTGCCAGGTTAATGCTTATGCCCTTAATCTTTGTCAGTTCAGACTCTAAACTCTCCGAACCCCGTAAATCGGAGTCTGCAATTCGAACTATGTAGCGAAACTCGGACAATGGTTTATGCTCCTCTTTTGACCAATCGATCTCGAAGGTAATCAAGCTTCAAATAGCTTTCACACAAACATGCAAAATGGTGTTTTTAAACATTACGTAATGTGATGTCAAACCGTGAGAGGAGGAAGCTTATGAGCGCGACATAGCTTGAGCGCTCATCACGGAGGTTACAGAGAGGTGTACGCCCAAGCCGACCGCAAACGCAAACGAGTGGGCATAAGAAACACGGCTTAAGGGGTAAGACTCCGCTTTCATTCATCAAGGTTACGGCGTACGTGACGCGTGTTCACGAGGTCCACTGCCACCTTTATTGCCTCGTCCAGGCTTGTTGGATTCGCGATGCCTCGCCCCGCGATTTCGTGGGCCGTTCCATGATCCACTGAAGTCCTTATGAAGGGAAGCCCCAGCGTCACTGACACCGTTCCATAGAAGTCAAGGGTCTTCGCTGCGATGTGGCCCTGATCATGGTACAGCGATAGGACCGCGTCGTATCTTCCTTCCACCGCTTGGTGAAACACGGAGTCGGCTGGGATGGGCCCATACACCTTTATGCCTCGCTTCCTCACCTCCTTAATGGCTGGAGTGAGCTCTTCCTCTTCCTCGCTCCCTACCAGTCCTCCATCGCTCGCGTGGGGGTTCAGGGCAGCAATCGCAATATGCGGATCGGTCACCCCAATTCCCCTCAGGGTCTCCGCAATGGTAATGGTTGTGTCCACGATTCTCTTTCGCGTCACGGCATTCAACGCTTCTTTTAGTGGAAGATGCCGCGTCAGAAAAAAGATTCTTGCGCCTCTAACCCAGAACATGGTCAACGGCTCTCCAACGCCACTTAAGGCTGCGATGAACTCGGTGTGCCCAATGTAGCTGCTTCCTGCCAGGCTTATCGCCTTCTTGTTTATTGGGGCGGTCACGACGGCGTCAACCTCCTTTTGTAAAGCGTATTCCACGGCCTTTTCAACATATTCCAGCGACGCTCTTCCGGCCTCAACGCTAATCTCTCCAATCTGCAGCGTCTCGAGGTCGACGTTGTTGAGGTCTACTACTTCGATGGTTCCCACTTTTCCTTTGACGTTTCGGGGCACCGCTGTCGTCTTGAACCTTACTTTTTCCTTGAGGTGCGTCGCTGTCTTCTGAAGGAGTTTTATGTCTCCAATTATGATGGGCTTGCAGCGTTCGTAGACCTCGGGGTTTAGGAGGGTTTTCACCGCGATCTCGGGGCCTATTCCAGCTGGGTCTCCCATCGTCACCATTATAGTTGGGCGCTCAATTCTCGTCATTTCTTTTACCTTGCTTTCATCTTCTGTGTATTTATTCGCTATAACCCCTAAATAACTTCGCCGTCTAAAAAGGAGGGCGGTCATCCCTTTTATCCTCATTAAAAATTAAGACGGAAAATCAAAATCGAACGTTCAATAGGTTAATAATAAACTTAATCTCGCTTCAAGAAAAAAAGGGCTTCAGTGGAGTAATAGCGCCGGGAGAGGGATTTGAACCCACGAGGCCCGAAGGCCACAGACTTAGCAGGCTTAAGCACCTATCTTAGAGGTCTGCTCCCTACCAGAATCCCTGTCCCGTCAAATGACAAAGGACTCTAGGATATCCCGGCATCTGTTCTATTTGAGCCGTTATCAAAAATAAAAACCCTTCTTTCCATTAGAGAAAATCGCATAACCTTTATACTCGCCCACTCCTCTTACCCGTTTGGGTGATGGATCTAAGTGGGAGCTAGGGGTTCCCTTAGAAGCTATGCTTCGACCGCAAACCCCCTATACGGCGGACGACGCTGAAGTGAGGCCTTTAGGCTCCATCAACGCCTTTACTTAGTCATCATGAATCTTCGTCCTCTGGGGCTCACGGTTGTGGGGCAATCTTCGGAGGGAGGTTGTTTCCGCATTCGCTGGGTGAACCTGGCTAGGCTCGGAAGAGAGCAACCTAAGCTCAGACGATGGGCGCTCAGAGGAGTGCGGAGAAGAGTGAAGAGGTCTTGGAATTGATGGAACACCGGATATCGATCTTCAGTGATCCGTCACCTCTTCTTCAGCATAAGGTAATGTTTTTACGTTTAATAAGAAAACAGGGACGTTATAGGAAAGAAGATTGTTGTCTTGTGTGAGCTTGAGGGAAGTGGAGTGAAAATCGCAGTTTCGGGGAAGGGGGGTGTCGGAAAAACGACGATCGCTGGCACTCTAGCACGCATATTCGCTCGCAATGGCTTTAAAGTCTTAGCTATCGACGCTGACCCTAACGCCAACTTAGATTTAACCTTGGGTGTGCCCCTAGAACAAGCTAAAAAAATAGTTCCCGTCTCGGAAAATGTGGACCTCATTGAGGAGAAGACGGGCGTCAAACCCGAGTCCTACGGCGGCGTCTTTCGTCTATCTTTCCGTGTCGACGACATCATCGACCGGTTTGGCGTGCAAACTCCGGATGGCGTGACCCTCCTCGTCATGGGCGTCGTTCGATCAGCCGGACAGGGCTGCATGTGCCCCGCCAACGCTTTAGTCAGAGCCCTCATACGACACCTCATCGTTAGGCGCGAGGAGGTCGTTGTCATCGACATGGAAGCCGGAACAGAACATTTAGGGAGACGTACAGCCGAACACGTGAATGTGATGCTTATTATCTCTGAT
>DAOVBJ010000177.1 GCA_030670615.1 Candidatus Bathyarchaeota archaeon
CGTGGATGTTCGCTATTTCCGAAAGCTCTGGGACGACATTGCAAAGATCGCTTGCAGAGATGGCGGAGTGAACCGCTCCAGTTCGGTAGTCTACTCTGCTTGCAATGGTGCCTCCCGTGCTTATGATGACCACTGTGGGCAGATCCCTTCTTTCACTTAGCTTTTCGTCAGCTTTGAAGGAGGGTTTAGCGCCCTCCCCCGTCTTCTCTAAAACCATGTTGGGTGCAACTCTCATTCCTATGTTGTAACCGTTTTTCAGTTTAAGTACGATGTGACGGTCATCAGCTAACTCGTAGCGAGGCATCAACACACCTTCAAAAACTTCGCCTCCTCTAGTAACTTTTAAGAGGTCTCCGACGCCGACTTTTGCCTTGATCAGGGCTTTTTGGGCTTTTCCTCTATAACCCGATAATTCCTTCGTCATCGTTACAGCCTACACCCACATTGACTGGGCTCTATTTAACCATTGGTCGTGAGTACTATTTTGATTTATGCCACAGGCCTTACATTTAATAAAATCATGCCGTGGAAGATTATCAACGCTTTTTATGGTTTGTGACGTCAAAACGTCAGATCGGCTTGAGAAAAATCTGGAGAACGAAAGAAGCGGAGCTGATGATGACGAGTAGTTCGTGTAGACTACAGTGGCGAAGTCAAAAAGAAAGCGAAATATGACTCTGAAAGTCTGCTTAACGCCTTGAGAGAGTTGGACTCGTGAAATAATGAAGAAACTAATTCTGAAGATGTTTAGCCATGTACGATCCGCGGAGCGTATATCCTTGGAGGTTGAAATAGGTTCTAGAGCCCAGAGCACTTGTGACAAGGATCTTCTTGAGTCCAAACTCGTCTCGCGAAATTCTTTCAGCCTCTCTCAATAAAGCCTTTCCATATCCCCGATGCTGCCAAGATCCATTCACATGTCTTCCCACGGGAACGAGAGGGCCATAAACGTGCAGCTCCCGCACCAAAGACGTTTCGCCGACAGTAATTTCGGGTCGATGAGCCTTCTTCGATGGAATTCGAAGCCTGAGAAAACCGATTAAGACATCGTTCTCCACGTCTTCAAAAGCGATGAAATACTCTATGCCCTCAGACGCCTCATATCTTTGAACCGTCAACTCAACCGTACTCATGCTCGGTTCCACACCGTCCCTCAAGAACCTGTGTCCTACCTCCCTGCAGCGTATACATCTACATCGGATCCCTTGTGCCTTCAAGTTTTCAAAGACGATTTGGCGAAGATTGCTCTTCTGTACCCCATCCAGAATTAGCTGAGCAGGTATATCTCGTTGAATCCTCATAATTCGAACCCATGAAGGAATAAACGTCTTCACTTCGGCGATGAGGCGGGTAGCCTCTTCAGTCGTGTAGGCCGCGTAGGTACCTTCGTTCCACCAAGCGTAGAGTTTAGATCCTTTAAGCACGAGGCAAGGATAAATCTTCAACATATCTGGCTTAAACGCTGCACTCTCAAAAAGGGCTTGAAAGCCGTCAACGTCCCGGTTATAGGTTGATCCGGGGAGGCCCGGCATCATGTGATAGCAGACCTTTAACCCTGCATCCTTCAGAATCCTCGTCCCTTCAATTACATCCCTCACTGTGTGTCCTCGTTCCACAAGCCGATAAATGTCGTCATAGATGTTCTGGACACCTACTTCGACTTTGGTTACACCCATCTCAAGCATTTCATCTATCTGCTTTTCCTTTGCGTAGTCAGGTCTCGTCTCAAAGGTTATTCCCACGTTTTTTATTTTACTTCTCTCCGCTTTCCATTTTGCTTCAGCTAAACTCCTTGACTCTTCACCCGTGATAGCGTCTAAACACCGTTTAACAAAGGTCCTCTGATACCCTAGGGGAGTCGCAGGGAAGGTGCCACCCTGAACGATTAATTCAACTTTTCCTACACTGTGTCCGATTCTTCTCAACTGATCTAATCGACTGGAGACTTGTCGATAAGGGTCGTATTCGTTCTGCATTCCCCTCATGGCTGACGGCTCTCGACCCGTGTAACTGTTCGGCACGTTTTCTATTGATGGACAGAACACACATCTGCCGTGGGGACAAGGATCAGGCTTCGACATCACCGCTACCACGTTTATGCCAGAAAGGCTTCTAACGGGTTTAAGTCGTAGCTTTGGAAGAATCCTTTCGCGCTCCAAGTCTGTGGCCTCAGCCAAAATATCAGCGTTGCTTGGAATCTTATTCAAGCCATATTTACGACAGACCATGACCTTTAGCTTTTCAAGACTCCCCTCATCTCGAGTAAGAAGAGTTTGGAGAACTTCTCTACAAGCTTTCCTTCTAGCGTTGTTGGACATAAGAACACCATAGAACTGAATTTTAAGAGACTAACAAAGAATGATCATAATCTTTTCACTGTTAGTATGTTTACACTTATGCTTCATTAGGCAAACCACATCATCATTCAAAGCGATCGTCAAGATCTCGACTTATTAGTCCGTGAAGGCCGTCTGACGTTAACCATTCTTCGACACCTTCTCACTTATATCTTACTAAAAAAAGAAGCGGCATAAACCAAGAGACATCACTTACACCCTCACCATTGATTCTTAACAACTAGGTAAATCCCGTTAGACGAATAAATGGTCTATCTGTATGTAATAAGGGAACTACTTTGACTATTCACAAAACAACAAAATAAGCGTCAAAGGGAGGTATTTAAAGATCTGTACACGAAGGACCCTATATCCAGCTCGACCGGGGTACATGTATGTGAAGACATGTTAAAGACACAAACAAATCGGGAAAAGTTAGCTAGCTTTTCAGTAACTGAAGAGCTTCCTTGTATTATGAAAACATTTGTTCCATCGAAGTAAGTGAATAAGATTAATTTAGAAAATATTTTTAAAAGAAAAGACGATGTTTTGTTAAATTTTTCAAGGTAAAAGTATGGACGATGCTTCAGGTTAGAGATCCATTTTTTGGAGTGCAACTAGATTAAACAGTAAACGTGGTGCAAAATTGAGTTAGATTGGAAATATATATTGTTAAACCAGATTCAGGATTAACAAATAAGATTAACAGATGTTTGATTTAATTGATTTCAATTAGTCATATGCAAAGACAATTATCTAGTCTACCATATTGGGGAGATCTATGTGTCAAAGGATACAGGTTGTGTTCTAAAGAGTTTACTCGT
>DAOVBJ010000162.1 GCA_030670615.1 Candidatus Bathyarchaeota archaeon
CCTGCAACATACCCGACAAGGGGGAGACATTAGCTCGAACCAGTGCATACTGGTTTGAAGTCGTCGAGGAGCTGGGGGTGCGAACCCACTATCTCCGCCTCACCGCATCGAATCGGATGCGGGTGAAGCGAGTGCGGGTGATCAAGGACTACCAGTTATTGACTCCTGAGACCCGGGACTACTTAATTCCCTTTGAGTGTATTTTACGGTATTTTGTCTACGGTTCATTGTGGGATCGACTTCAAGAGGGGAAAATTATGGCGGAGCAGCTTGGATTCCCCCAAAGCCATACCGCGCGGTTGGGAGAGCCCCTACCGCACCCCTTTTTCGAGGTCACAACGAAGCTGGAGAAGGTGGATCGACACTTGAGTGTAGACGAGGCTCTGAAGCTTTCAGGAGTCACACATGCGGAGTTCGAGGAGCTTCAGGGCATTGCAACGCGAATTGACGAGGAGATCGCCTCGCGGGTGGCGAAGGGGGGGCTAATTCACGTGGATGGGAAGAAGGAATTCGCCTTCGACGGGGAGCGAGCCTTGATGGTTATTGACGCCTTTGGCACAGCGGATGAGGACCGCTTCTGGGATGCTAAGGAGTATGTAAAGGGACGATATGTGGAACGGAGTAAAGAATTCGTCAGGCAATACTATCGACGAACAGGATACCACAGCGAGTTGATGAAGGCCCGGAGAGAGGGACGAGAAGAGCCGCCCATACCCACCCTGCCCCCATCCATAATTCAAGAGGTCAGCGACATCTACATCAAACTCTACGAAGACTTAACCGGACAATCTTTCTAGCCCCTTCCCCTCAGCGAGAAGACTGGTACAAGAGTCCTTCTCCTCGATGAATCTATTTCCCTTCGAACCCCACCCAAGCCATCAATGATCCTGCTAAAAAAGCTAGATAGCGTTGCTGAAGGGGTGACCTGAGGTTTCAATGACTTGGCTACTCAGAGACTTTACCACTATCGTGGCGAGTACATTGTCTTTCTACAGGAATAGCTACCTAACAAGAATTAGATACTAGCCTCAGAGGAACCTAATTTCTCCGTGTCATCTGAGCGATACTTCATAAGATGGGGCATGATACACATTGTTCGGGCTTACAGAATAAAGATTTCTTCTTTTTTGAATACGCCTTTTTTCTCTAAAATCCAAGATGATACTCTCGTTGGGTTTAAAGCAACAATCATGTACGAGTATCCAATGTAGTTTGCCCGATCTCTATCAATCGAAGATGGCTTAGGGGATGTATATGGGTGGGATACGTGGGAATGGTAGAAGCCTAGCAGGTCCAGCTCTACCGCATCGATTTCGCTGAAGATTTTGAATTGCTCCTCTGCGTCTATTCGATATTCTGTTGGCGAGTTAAGTTCATTCCTACAGTGATACACTTTCAGCACTTCCTTGATTCGACCCCCACTTGAGGCATTGATTGTACCCGCTAAGATGCCGCATGCCTCGATCGGGTTCTCATCACTGCACTGGGAGAGGACGTTTTCCAAGTCATGTCGTCTGATTTTGATCATAATACGATGGTACGATGTTTTCGAACGTTAATAACTCCTTTGATTGAGGACCATATATGTGTCATAGCTGAAAAAACGTAAGTCGGTTGCAGCTATTGCGGGCGTCGTGTTTCTAAAGGGGTTACCCTCAATCATGGGTTTTTCCCTGGTGTTTTCTGATAAATGGGTGCCCAACGTAAAGTTGTTTGATGCCTTTGAATGTGTTGATGTAATGTGAGAGGAGGTTTCCACTTCCTTTACGTTTGTTCTTCAACGTTTGAAAGAGAGAATGGTTGAGGGCTAAAATCAGGGAGTCTTGGTTTTGGGATTTTTTTGAATCCTACAGAAATGTTAAAGAATACCTGTATCTTCAAGTAAAATCACTATCACTAATCGACTATAACAGGCAGTGATGATTGTGATGTCTCAGGCGAAAGTGGCTATCATAATACACAGTCCTTCGTATGATCGGGTCTCGTATGCCCTTACCCTCGCCGCAATGTCAGCGGCGCAGCTCAAAGACGTATCCGTGTTATTTACCTTCGGAGCGATTCGCCGCTTGGTCAAAGACAAAACCGATGAGGTGGGCGATGAAACCGATGCATGGATCCGAAGGGACCTCCCACTGGGACTCGAAAAAGGCTCCATCAAGAAGATCTCCGAAATGATCTCTTACTTGAAGGGGTTTGGTGGAAAAATCTATGCGTGCAGTGCAGCCATGACGTTTCACAACATCGCCAAAGACACGTTAGTAGACGAGGTCGATGGTGTCACTGGTATCTCGACGTTTCTTGAACAGACCGACGGCGCCCAAATGCTCTACGTGTAATCCCGGAACCCTTGACTGGCGCTAGCTAGAGTCTTGTTGGTGGGTTTTGACGCCTTATTGATTCCTGGCACGGTTATGTGTTGTGTTATTGAATAGGTTTTTTTGTTCTGCTTTTCCAGAACGCCCCTCTTCTGAGCCGTAGTTTCGCTGTAAAGATTTTCTCGGTGCCAAATAGCCTCGATGCAATATAGAGCACTGTAATGGTAAAGAGGGACACATACACGATGCCGATGATCGCGGTGAAGTAGTCGCCGGTGAAGGTTATCTTGCTGGTTAACATGGGGTGTGTGAAGGGTATTGCTAGCAAAATGATTCTCAACGGCACGGGTAATGCGTTGATGTCGGTGAACATCATGAAGATCATTGGGAAGACCAGTAACATGGACAGAGGTCCTACCAACGCTTGTGCACCCCGCACGTCTTCTGCGAAGATCGAGAGAGATATAGCTAACGCCAATGCCGAAAGCATCGAGACGAAAAGGGAGGCTCCGAGGAGCAAATAGGATGCGGGTGTAGGCGCCAATCCGATCGCTGCTAGGTCTACCCCCGTGTCGAAGGGGAAACTTCCTGTAAATGAGCCCATGTAGTAGCTGAAGCCGATAAGGTAAGCTATTGCGCCGACAACTGCAACGAGGATGGAGCCCGTCATTTTGCCCATCAGAATGGTGAACCTGTTGATCGGTAGCGTCAATAAGGTTTCCAAGGTCTTTTCCTCCTTCTCCGACGCTACTGAGGTTGCGGCGATCTGCATCGCAAAAATGAGGAGCATCATCATACCGACGGGCATGCCTATGGACTGAGACATCATTAACTCGAACAGGGTGCTCGAAGGGATGTCGATGCTTTTTCCTTTGAAGATCGATCGTTCATTCAGGTCGATGGGATCTAACACAATTGTGGGGTCTTCGTTAGGTATCTCCGTCCCCACCTTTTGAAGAACCAAGCTTTTTTTAAAGATCCTCAGTAGGGCGTTTAACGTAGAGGAGCTGGTGGACTCAGCGATGCCCCTGCCTCGGAACACCGTGTACGTGGTCAGCTCTGCCTTTGTGCCGCTA
>DAOVBJ010000110.1 GCA_030670615.1 Candidatus Bathyarchaeota archaeon
ATCAATGAGGTTCCTATGCTCTTTGGAGGCGGATACTTCGAGAGCTCGTTGAATGGGCTGGCCTCTGACAACCAGTGCCTTCACCTCCTCGAGGGACACGGGGGCCGTTAACATCCGGGCTTCTGCCTCCACTTGTTTAAATTTGTTCTTGTAATGCTGAAACGCCTTAATTGCTGCCGCGAGGGCGTCTCGGGCATGGGAATTCCGTATATTAACCTTGTGTTTTTCGGCATATAATCGGGTGATTTCCCGCTTCTCTGAAGCTGCCATTACTGATTCGGGAACAAAGAGGACGGCATTCAGCATGTTAGCCAATTTCTTGACGAATGCCGGGACAGGCGTAACGTCAGCTGCAACGAGAAGTGGGTTTCCATAATCCATTGCCAAGCGAGTGATCTCGCCCCGAGTCAGGCCCTTGCGACTTTTCAGGTAAAGGAGAGATGCGTTTAACGTTAGAATAGCTACACCACAGGTGGTTCCGGGATCCACACCTATAATTAACTGCTTAGACGACCGCTTTTTATGAATGAAGAAATCTCCAGGAACGTTCAGGGGGGTGACTTTTATCTTGTTTCGATAGACCGAGCTGATCTTCAGTGTCACATACTTCCCTCGTAAGGGGTTAACGAAGCCGCGGAGGATGGCCCTCGAAGCGTATACGTGAAAGTAGGCCCTTTCAAGTCCGAAGTCCGATTCTTTCGTAAATAGATCGTAGTCCAACTCCATCTTTTGGAGGGTTTTATCAATTTTCTTCGTCATATTCAGGATGGTGGCGTGAATTCGTCTTCGATATCTAGTTTGACTTGAACCTCCTGGACCGAGACTGACATTTCTGCAGACAAGGATTTTTGTTTCGTTTTCTAATACTTGAACTTTCACTCCAACGCCTTTTTCCGCGAGCCTTGCACAGGCCTCAGACTCTTCCAAGGGCGAGGTCTTCGAAGGAAGAGTGAGTCCTTGCTTCGAAGATTTTTGTTGGAGGCTCCCCGCTTCTTCCTGAAAGCCGGTCACCTGGATTACCCTTGTTTCAGCGGGGAGTTTTGAAAAAAAGTTTCTGAGACCACTAATATTCGTGGCTAATTCGTAAACGTTGTCAACGGCCAAATACGTTGGCTTGCGAATTCGAATCATGTGGAGAAGGCGTATCCTTGAAATCTTCTTATGTTGCTCAGAAATCAATCCGCCTTCGATGATGGTTAAGGCGTATCTTCTGGTTTTAGAATCCCCTAGTTTGTAGTGGGGATAACCGTCCACACCGAAGATAGTGTTATCCGGCAGGTAGAAACCTCCACGTCCATTGATTAGAAGGGCATTACCCTGATTTGAATTTTTTTCCTTAGAAGGCTATAAGGACTCCCATTATACCCGCAAGGAAAATGCCGTCGAAGGTTCCCGCTCCACCGATGCTTATTACGGGGGCTCCTATCTTGAGGATTTTGTTGAAGTTTAATAAGTCGGCTCCGATCAGGGTTCCAAGGGTGCCAGACACATATGTGACGACGTAGGAGAAATCGCCGCCCAAGAGCATTCCGACGATGGCAGCGGTGACGGGAGGGATGAGGACCGGCACAATTATGCCCGCTCCTTTAATCGGTCGAGACACAGCTTTCACTACGATGGCGACTATGGCCACAGCGACCAATATATTGGGAAGGGCGGGTATTGTTTTCGTCATTAAATACAGGGACGTCACGGTGGGGACTACAGCGCCTCCAACGTTTATAGCCACCAATGATTCATAGAATCCAACTTGGTAAGAGGGAACGGGATAGGTGACGCCGAAGACGGTTACACGCCTCATTTTGAGTCGGGGTCGAAGCGTTCTAGTTCTTTTTATGGGTATGTTGACGTAGCTCCCGAGGAGGCATGTGGCTAGAATTAAGAGAATTCCGTAGGAGCCCATGGTGGGAAAGAGAGTCTTGAAAGCTGCTCCGACGACATTAATGAATAACAAGAAGAGGACGGTCCCCAAGATCAGAGATAGAATCAGAAAGAACCGGTTTTGTATAGGCCTGTAGAAGATGCCCCTAAACCTTCGGTTGGAAGCAGTTTCTACATAAGGCAATAACCTTTTTCTCCCCCAAGGAAAGATCGTAGCAGAGAATCAATAATTAATCATTATTAAGTAAAAAACCTTGCCTCTACCTCTTCCAACATTTCGATGTTGAATACAGGTTCGACAACTAGCTAAAAAAAATGGAAAAGAAGGTGTGAGGGGTTTTACGATTGACGTTTTGAGCTGTTTATTCTACGACTTCGATGGCAGCTTCAGGACAAGTGACTTCACAGGCTCGACAGATTATGCACTCGCTTTCATTCACTGGTTTGGATTTTTCTTCCCCATTGATGTCAACCATTTCGAAGACTGCAACAGGACATGTGTCCACACAGGAGGCGCAGCCCGTACATTTTTCTAAATCGACTTTGACTGTAACCATTTTCTTCACCTTGATCTAAACTTATGAAGGATGTTTTTCTGGATTTCACTGAGTTTTTATTTATGAAGGATTCAAAGATAAAAACTCTTTGTTATTTACAGTGCCTGAATCACCTCTACTTATTCTTTGAGTGGTTGAGTTTTATGACCGAAGGATTTAATTTGCCTAGTGCTGTTTTGTTGCTTAGATGACCGTGTCGATTGATCAGTTGTTTAATGGTATGAGGGCGATTATCGACGAGTATCTGGAGAGTCTATACGATTCCTCATCGATGCAGAGGAGTGTAGTGAGCCATTCTGATTTTGTGATTCCTGACATCGACTTCTTAATGCATATGGATTTTGTTGGAGTGGCACACTTCAGTAAACGAAGCATCAGTGACGCTTCACAAGCCATTAGAGATACTGAGCCTGTCGCGATCTGTTTAGAGTTGTGTCCATACCGCTACGAGTATCTAAAAAGGGTTCAGGAAAATCCCTTCACCAAAGCATTCTCGTCTGAGAAAAGCGAATTGGTTACAGCCGTCGATCTTTTAAACGGAGTGGAGGTTGATGCTTGGCTCGTAGATATGAATCAAGAGGAGATCGCTGCTAGGGTTTTAGCTTTGGCCTCATTAGAGGAAGCCAGGGCTTGGAAACGGATTCAAAATTACCTCGTAAAGAGAGAGAAGGTGGGGCTGATGCTGTGGGAGGAGGGATTAAAGGACGAGGCTATGAAGGTCTTTAATGGGGATGTTGGGTTGATGAGGAGGAACTTTCCAACCTTGTGGAAGGTTTTAATCTTAGAGAGAAACATCTTCATGGCTTGCGGCTTAATCTACTTAATTTTACACTATTTGGAAAGCGGCCTCAAAGAGTTTAAAATTATTTTTTTGGTCGGCGCAGTACATGTGGAAGGAATAAAACAACTATTAAAACAACCAAAAAAAGCGTTTCAAGCACTTGAAAACCTAGGAATATGCTTTAGAAAGCCCTACGCAATAAAAAGTAATTGACCTTTTTTCAGTCCAAAAGCTAGCTATTGTTAACGTTTCTTCCTCCCATTCATTGATAAATAACTGTAATGAGACTTGACATCTCGTTATCAGCTCTCGGGCGTTGCTGATGGTTGAATATTCGTCAACAATCGCTTGATGACCCCATCAATGTAGGGCACATCCATCCAGCGTACAACGACAACCAGGTCATGCTCGGGATCCACCCATATTCGATTTCCGCCTTCCCCTGACGCGTAATAACTGGTCTCCGGAGCGTTTGGGAGCCGTTGTCGATCACTATTCAACCACCACATATATCCATACGCTGGATTGTGGACGCAAGGGGTTGTTGCCATCGATATCCAGTTTTTAGAGATCAACTCCTTCGCCTTCCATCTTCCCTGGCGCAGAAATAGATACCCAAAGCGTGCATGATCTCGGGTATTGATCTGTAAACCGCCTCCCCAATGACCTCCTCCACTCACGGATTGCACTCTGAGTCCATCAATCGTAACCCATGAGTTTCGGTAACCATACCACCTCCAAGCATTGGATGCGTCAATCGGATCCATAATCGCAGTTTTCAACACTTGAGGCAACGGTCGCCGCCAGACATGGAGTAAGGCAAGAGCTGTGAGATTTACCCGGACATCATTATACTCATAATACGTGCCGGGCTCTTGGGGTTCTCGAAGCTCGTCATCTGGATTCCCAGCAGCATAGTGCTTTGCCCAAAGCGTGCCATCCCACTCATTAGTCTGTTGTAAGAGGTGATGCCATGTAATCTTCGCATTGTGGGGTGAATCAAAATGCCCGCTTTGCACGCACATTCGAACCTGATCATGAACATCGCGGATGAGTCCTTTATCCAACGCTAAACCAGCGATTGTGGATAGATAACTTTTCGTCACACTATGTGTCATATCCGCGCAGAAGGTATCACCCCATTCCGCAACTCGGTACCCATGACGCAGAACAAGGCCATTGACGCTTGTCCGGGGCTTAGTCTTACCATAGACCTTACCATCATCAAATCGCTTTGCAGT
>DAOVBJ010000063.1 GCA_030670615.1 Candidatus Bathyarchaeota archaeon
GAATCGACCATTGATGTGGCGATGATGGGGTCCATCGCTTCCCTCGGGTCTGGAAACCTCGTTTCCACAGCGGACGAGACCTCAATGTCTACGGCTATTCGTCTAAGACTTGGAATAGGACGCTGAAAGAGTGCACTCCACCGGTCAATGTACTCTCTGATTTCTGGCGCTTCCCCAGCAAAGAGTTCCTGAATCTTACGTTTTGCTTCTCCCGTTAGCGTGTCTTCTTCTGTTGCTGCAATAAGGTTTCCTTTAACGATCTTATACGGCATGCCGACGAGGAGCTGTCTGTCAAAGGTGTAACAATTATAGTATCGTATTCTTGCTTCCCACGCCTTTGGAATGATGTCACGAATGCTTCCACTCCTTCTGCCACCAATACTCAATGGATCTTTAGCCACGATCTTGGTCATCTCGATCTCCCGGTCCTCCAAGGCATTATATTTCTTCACAGCTTGGAGTTCGTCGAATCCGGGATGATCCATCAAACGGCCAATTTTTTTTAATTCGTCTATCGAAAGGTCGGATAGGCAGTAGGGAAGATGCTGGGTATTGTCCAGCCAGAAGTGGATTTTTCTCGTCTCCGGCTCATAGAGTTTGAGACCTGCACGTTTACTCTCACCATCGTAGTAGACGGAGAGAACATACGCTTGAGAGAGGTTATCAGTCGATACCGCTTTAAAAACGGGAATCTCCCATCGCCTTCGCGATGAACCTCTCTCTTGTTTATCTGTAAACAATTCCTCCTCTACAGCCTCATACTCCGTGACGTTGAAGTTCTCCAAGGTCCTAGCGCGCATTCCAATCCACAAATACCTAATGATGATGGAAACCTGATAAAACTATCTATGCCTTTCATTTAATACTTCTTAAATCCACCATTTTCTCCCTCATAGAATGCTAGCCTTCCTTGAGTGGATGGAGTTATGTGCCAAATGGCTTATCCCAAGGTGTGCTATACGCAAGCATTTATTTTAGTGTTGAATTGCCGCAGGAGTTTTATGGAGCTATCCTTAGCTTGCCACGTAGCTAGCTATTTCAGTTTCGACTACTATGCTTGAGAGCTAGCTAAATTACTAATGCTGCCATATCTCTGCCAAAGATCCCGATTCGATCACCTGATTTGACTGGTATCTCTAAGTCCCAGTCAAACGGACTGGTGCGTAATTGTTGATATCCTAGCCAGCGTGCCGTTTTGCTGCGAGTGACGAGCAACTTCGAATTGAAAAAGATGGTGTAGATCTCCTCTATGGAGATCTCCATACGCATTAACAACGACTCAAGGGTTTCGTCGGATTTTGGCGATACTTGTATGGCATTATCTTTACAGGAACTGCTGCTGTGCACGTACCGGCGAAGTTTGCCGTACAGATGAATAACAATCATTTCACAATCACCTATGTAAGAGACATAACAGGTAAAAAATATGGATCATTCAGGTAATTCATCACAATTGTCTTTATTGCTTCTAGATAAGCGCGCGCGTAGTTAAAATCAGGATTCACCTCGCCCACACAAACATTTCAGTTTTTAGTTAACCACCAGCAGTGGGAGGGAAGATTGCTACGATATCCCCTTTGTTAAGAACATAATCTACTTTATGATGGGGTAACCCATTCACCAATATCATCAGGTTTTTCTTTTCTTTGGGAATGTGATATTTATCTAATACATATTTGATAGTGCTCTTTTCAGGTATACGGATAGTTGATGTGGCAGGACCATATCTGCGTAAATCAGAAAACCATTTAATGGTGATACTAATGTTCTTGTTCATCATCTTCTTCTTTCTGGAAATACCATTTATAAAGTAACCCCATATTTCTAGGGAAGAGTCCTATACGATCACCATCTTTAATCTTTTTTGAGAAACCAGAGTATAACCCATTGACAAAGACGTGACTGGTTTCACTTTGTTTTATGTTAAGATACTCCAACAAATCGGATATTGTAGCTAATCCTTTGTTGTTGATAGTAATTAGACTGGGAAGCCCTCCGGTTAAATCATTACTACATATTTTTTTCCGTAAATCACCAAATAGTTTGACAATAATTGACATTGTTCATTTCAACAAAAAAGGTGTTGAAGAATTAGAATACATTATCTAATTCTTCATTAGACACACCGAAGACTACATCATGAGGGGGCAACTTTTCTTCTTCAAAGAACTCTGGTAATCTATCATCCGCTGCTGAGAAACCAGCAGCTTTGTTGAATGCGAGTTCAGTATCAATTATTTGTCTTCCAATTGTAGCGATATCATCGACTGTTAATTTCGTTCCCAGTACGCCATTAACCGATTCAACAACTCCTTCTAATCCTTCAGGAATATCCAGACACGCGAAAGCAATGAATAAACAATATCCAGTAGAGTCAATGAAAGCAGTCGCAATTTGCAGATTTCGGGACACTTCAGCTTTTTTTGGGTCTCTTGGATCTAAAGTTCCTCCAACACCTAGAATCTCTGGCGCGATCGCGTAACCAGCGGTATGGTCTGCACCCATAGGGGTAGTCGCGTAGGTTACTCCAATTCCCTTAATTGGTCGTGGATCATATGCAGGTAGTCCTTGCCCTTTTACTACGGGAATTCGGGTTACGCCATATGCTTGCCCAGTGAAGGCGGTTCCATTAGCGATTATTCTTCCTGTAGGTGTTTTTTTATGAACTTCCTTCATTAGTTTTAATGCTCCCTTGCCATCACCAAAACTAAGTAAGCCGCCCTCCATTGCCACTGCGATGGTGTCTCCTGCCTCGATAGTATCTAATCCTAAATTGTTGCATGCCCGATTAAGTTCACCAACGTCATCCAAATTGTAGATTCCGCAATTGGCTCCCAAAGCCCAGACAGATTCATACTCTAGAACACCAACGGGGTCTTTTCCACCAGGTTTTGTCCAAATTTCTGAACACTGTATTATACAGCCGGGGCTACAGAAATGGGGTCTAACTCCGCCCCGCTTTTTTATTTGTTCAGCTTTTTCTTCGCCAGATATGTTGGCAGCTCTATCATCTTGTCCTGTAGCGAAGTTTCGATGCGGTAATGCCCCTGCTTCATTTATGACGTTGAGTAAGACATTTGTACCATAAGTATTGAGAGATCCTTGTGGCTTGGTGAGGTCATGAGTTAGGAGAGCACTTCGCAATTTATTGCTGCCTTGGTTAAACAGGTCTTTATTGACGATTTCAACGCCTGAAGCCCCTGTTTCATCAACTACAATGAATTTTAATCCCTTCGATGCCATTACGGCTCCAAGCCCACCTCTACCTGCATATCTGCTCGGTAATCCCTCGGGATCATTGAAACAAATGCCAGAAGCAGCTCCTAAAAGTTCTGCTGCAATTCCGACCCCACATATTCCTACCTGACTTCCAAATTCTTGAAACAGTTTTTTATATGTTTGATATAGGCCTTTACCAGACCATTTAGTGGCATTAATGAATTCGGTTCCATCGTTGGTGATTTTAAGGAGGAAATAATCGTTGCCTTCATATTTTCCTTCTACTATGATGGCGGCGATGCGCATTCTTCCCATCTTCTGCGCAAAATTTGTTCCAGCATTGGCTTCTTTTATTCCCCCAGTCAAGGGAGATTTTCCTCCAACAGACATACGTCCTGATGTGGGCGCTGTTGCCCCAGTTACTATTCCTGGAGCAAATACTACTTTGTTATTTGGTCCTAATGGATGACATGTCGGAGGCACTTCATTTGAGACGATTGTCGAGGTAAGTGCTCGACCACCCATTGTTGCATATTCTTCGGGAAAGTCTTCGAATTTTGCCTTAAGTTTACTCATATCTACTCTCAGTATCTTTTTTGACAAAAAATCACCTCAGGAGAGAGTTCAATAGAATATTTAATCGATGTATTATTTAAATATAAGAGCTAGCTAGCGAATGTATTGCCGTTATCATGATATAAGGCTGTTAACGTCCCATCGAGACGAAGTAAACTTTAATTTTCCACGAATCGTATAGTTATTTCGTGATCGACGTGTCCCTTGAACGACGTAGTGAGAAAACGCGTCTGCCTCGAAGCCCTATCCCTGAGGGTGACCAAGGGAAAGCGGGGGAGCAGAGGATTTACGTGGTTCAAGAGCATCACGCTTCTCACTTACACTGGGATTTGAGGCTTGAGATGAATGATGCTCTAAGGAGTTGGGCCGTTCCCAAGAAGCCGCCTGAGGCTGTAGGCGTGAGGCGGCTGGCCGTGGAGGTGGAGGATCACCCCATGGAATACGCTTTCTTTGAAGGGGAGATACCGGAAGGCGAGTATGGGGCTGGCTTGGTTACGCTTTGGGATCGGGGGACCTACGATGCTGAGACGGTGACTGAGAACAAAATCGTCTTCACGATTCAAGGCGAACGGTTGAAGGGGAATTACTGTCTCCTGCGGACGCGGTTTGGGGGAGCAGCGAAGAACTGGCTCTTCTTCAAAATGAAGTCCTGAGGGTTCACCCTTCCTCGACAGCTTTCTTCACATCCCTTTACTACCTGTTACGAATTAAAAGATCAACATGCACTGACAAAATAAGTCGAGGTGAGAACAGCGATACGACAGGTGTTGGAATAGTTAAAGCTCGCTTTGGGCGTTCATATGGCTCTTCATGGAACGTGTTGGAATAAGGATAATTACGCGGCTAGCTATTTAGGCCCTTTTACTGGTGTCTTTGGGCTTAGGCTTGATTGAAATTTAATGTACTCCCAGCTCTTCCAAGGTTTGACACGCCCTGCATACCTTTCCTGAGGAGGGTTCCCCACAGGTTTGACACTGCCTCAAATCGCCTCTCGCATCCACGCCTTTTAGACTGCCCTGTATTTTTTTCAGGCTTCTGGAGAGGCCGTATGTTATTCCTGCATGCTTTCCTTCTAACACGTTTACAAAGCGTCTGACGTCGCTCCGCATCGAACTCTCTAAATACGGACAGGGAATTCTCTGGAACCTAACGACTTTAACGTAAGCGTAGAAGGCTATTTCCCTCTCCAATATCTCGCAGAAGGGTTTTACCCTCTGAACGAACCCCTCAACTTTCTCCAGAACCGGTTTAATCCCAGTCAAGCCAGCGAGGTCACCTCGAAGCAGACTTAAAACAATGGACTGGACTTCATCATCCAAGTTGTGAGCCAGAACCAACTTTGACGCCTTCACGGCCTTTGCAGCCACGTTCATGGCCTTCCTTCTCAACACTCCGCAATAAGAGCAAATCGAAAGGCTTCCCTTGTCTTTTGACGCTTCCGCTATCTCATCCAGGCTTCTCCCATAGATCGTTTTGAAGGAATAGACGTGGAGGGGGACGTTCAGTCTCTCACAGTTTTCCTTGGCAATCGCAATGGCTTCCCCTCGATAGCCTTCGATTCCCTCGTCGATGAGGATGGCCGAGAGGGTGGACTGGGGGAAGTCTTCCTCGATCGTACTCAAGACTTGGAGGAGGGACACACTGTCCTTTCCCCCGGAGAGGGCGAGGGCGATGTGGTCGTCGGGCCTAAACATCTTGAAACGGGAAATAGTGTGTCGCGCCCGCTTCTCAATCGACTTGGTGAAACACGGTCTACACAGGCTCTCACCCGAGTAGGGGCGTCTGTAGACAGCCTCGTGATTGCAGATTGAGCAGTTCCTCAATGACGTCCCTCTTTTCTGCTTAGATTGGGGTCAGCCCGAAGCGAAGGAAGGATAAGGCTATGTTCAGGACGAATAAGGAGAAGGCCACGCAGCTTACGAGGACTCTCGCTGCCTTCAAGTTCTTCTTCAACCGTTTCTTGAGGAGCGCGTACACAAAGGCTTCTCCGTCCAGGGGATAAAGCGGTAACATGTTGAAGATGGCTAGGTTGATCATGATGAGGTGAAGCCAGTACACGGTTAAATTAACGTGATACGTCACTTGAGGCGACAACGCTTCGCCCCTCACGGCAAAATAGTCGATGAGGTTATAGACTCCCATAAACCCCTGACTGGCGTTTGTAGAACTGGCTCCCGCCCTAACCTCTCGAATCCCACTGGTGGTTTCGACAATCAGC
>DAOVBJ010000192.1 GCA_030670615.1 Candidatus Bathyarchaeota archaeon
CGGAGGGAGTTTATAGAAGCCTGATATTCGGGAAGTCCTCGCCATAACAACACCTTCTCACATTGGGATAGACGTATCGTGTAACAATATAAAAGTTATACAAACGTCCGAAGATTTAAAGCCATTGTCAACAGGATACGACATAAAATTCGAAGAAGCCGCTATCCGTACTCGGTTCCTGAGACGGATTACACGGTTTTACTCGAATTCGAAGTCCTGAATCGCGTAATCCTGTAAAGGACTAACGTGAAGACCCAAAATTCCTCTGCTTGCTCCCTTTCAGACAGTACGTACACTAGTTATCTTTCGGATGATTAACGTTTGATACCTAATAGAAAACGTTATCTCGATGGGTACGGGTAGACATCCTCAGAAGACCTCTTAAGAAGTTGTAGGATGGGTGAAGGTCGCTCTGAAAGTATGTACCTTTAACGTGAACTCGATTAGAACCCGGATAGACCTCGTGACATCTTGGTTGGAGCATCGGGATAACGACATCGACGTGCTCTGTATTCAGGAAATCAAAGTTGTGGACGAGAAGTTTCCTTACGAGGCCTTTGAACAACTAGGATTTATCTGCGAGGTGTACGGACAGAAGCGCTATAATGGCGTGGCAATCTGTTCAAAGCTCCCTCTAACCCTTTTAGAAAGAGGATTTAACGATGAACGCTGGGATCAGCAGAAAAGATTAATGACTGGATGCGTTGGAGACCTCAACATCATCAATGTCTATGTCCCCCACGGCGATCTAAGGGGAACGGACAAACATAAATATAAACTCGCGTGGTACAAACAGTTTTTCCGATTTTTACAGGAGGGGTACACGCCTGATCAGAAGATACTGGTTTTAGGCGATTTTAACGTTGCACGGGACGACGTAGACGTGTATGACCCTGAGAAGGTGAAGGATGTTATCGGAACGATGGCTGAGGAGCGGGCGGTCTTCAACGAAGTAATTAACTGGGGGCTAATCGACGCTTTTCGGCGGTTACATCGAGACAGAAAGGAGTTCACGTGGTGGGACTACAGAGGGGGCGCCATTTGGCGAGACGAAGGAATGAGATTGGACTACATTTTCTGCACCCAACTCCTACTCAACAGCCTCAAACAGGTGGAAGTCGATTTATGGCCGAGAAGAAGGCGAACTCCAACGCCCTCCGATCACGCTCCGACCATCGCAGTCTTCAAAGACCAGCTAGAGTCTCAAAGCTGATGAGCCCGAGACCCCACGCGGAACCACTCCCTCCACCGTGAGGGTGCGAGTCACGCATACTGGTTTCAACGTTAGGAATAAATTTCACCGATTCTCATCAAGTAACACGGGATGGTTTTCGCTGTGAAATACTCCAACATCACCGATGCTTACGCCAAAATGGAAGCAACCTCTAAACGCTTGGAGATGACAGATTACTTAGTGGAGCTGATAACGGAGACGCCGAAGGAGCTCATTGGAAAAATCGCGTACCTCACTCAGGGCGCCTTATACCCGGACTTCGAAGGAATCGAGCTCGGCATGGCGGAGAAAATGGTCATAGCAGCGATAGCCAAGGCCACGGACCTCAAGAAAGAGATGATCGTGGACGCGTGGAAGCAAATCGGCGACCTAGGCTCAACGGTGGAAAAGCTGTTACTTGAGAAGTCGTCTATCCACGCCGTGAAAACCAAGCTCACTCCAAGGCAACCCCTGACAGTGGAGGCAGTTTACAACACGTTCGATCGCATCGCGCACACAGGGGGCAAGGGCTCCGTTGAACGGAAGGTCAACGCGTTGACGAGACTCATCGTAGAGGCGACGCCGGAAGAGGCCAAGTACCTCGTCAGGACGGTGACTGGGCGACTGCGTCTCGGGATCGGCGACATGACCTTCTTAGACGCGTTAGCCATCGCGTATGGAGGTGGAAAGGCGGCGCGGAAGGACATTGAGAGGGCATACAACATGTCCTCGGACCTGGGCCTCGTCTCTGAGACCGTGGCGAAGGAGGACATGAAAGGGATACGAGCGTTTCACGTGAAATTGGGGAGGCCAATTAGGCCCATGCTCTGCGAACGCTTAAACTCGGCGGAGGCTATTCTGGCCAAGCTGGGTGGGAGGGGAGCGGCTGAATACAAGTACGATGGCCTGCGGATACAGGCTCACGTTTCACCCGAAGAGATTTCCCTGTTCTCCCGTCGCCTCGAAAATATTACCACACAATTTCCCGATGTACGGAAGGCGTTGAGACGAGGCGTTCGAGCGGGAAGCGTCGTGGTAGAGGGCGAGTGCATTGCCGTTGACCCAGACACGGGGGCCCTTCAACCTTTTCAAGTAGTGACCCAGAGGAGGGGGAGAAAGCACGAGATCAGTAAGAAGGTGGAGGAGATTCCCGTGATTTTTGTGCTCTTCGACGCGCTCTTTGTCGACGGGGAGAGCCTCCTGGACACACCTTACCTTAAAAGACGGGAGTATCTTGAGAAGGTAGTTGAGGAAAACGGGGACTTAAAGATCACGCACCCCCTCATCGTTACAGAACCCGAGCAGCTCGATGAATTCATGGCATCCGCAGTGGAGAATGGATGTGAAGGCCTCGTAATAAAGTCGATTGGGAGTGACTCGGTGTATCAAGCGGGGGCCAGAGGCTTCCTCTGGATCAAGTACAAGCGGGAGTACAAGATTGAGTTGGCAGACACCCTCGATTTGGTGGTGGTGGGCGCGTTTGCAGGGCGGGGGCGGCGAGCGGGAACCTACGGCGCCCTGTTGATGGCCGCGTACGACGAGGATGCGGATGCCTTCAAGACGGTTTGCAAGCTGGGGACGGGGTTTGATGACGCGACTTTGGCGAAGCTCCCTCCACTCTTTAAAGAATACGTGATGGACCACGTTCACCCCAGAGTCGAGTCCAAAATTGAAGCTGACTACTGGTTTGTTCCCACG
>DAOVBJ010000140.1 GCA_030670615.1 Candidatus Bathyarchaeota archaeon
ACTGCTGCTCGTACAAGGCCTGAAGCCTGTCGAGGGTGTCCGCGTCTTCCGGCCCCTTATCCACGCGGATGCGATTGATCCGCGCGAAGCGGAGAGCGAATCTTGACGGGTATCGAGAGCTCCGCTGAATCTCGTTGAAGGCCACTTCAACGACGATGTGGGGCTTCACGTAGACGGTGTGGCGGGTTTCCCTCGTTTTGACCTGTTGTAAGCGGCGCGTCATCTCTTGGAACTCCTTGTCGGTCAGACCTTTGAAGGTTTTTCCCACGCTCCAGTATTCCCCGGTCTCCGCATTCCGCGCTGCGAGGTGGTAGTTGCTGAGCCACCCTGTCCGCCGCCCGTACCCCCAATCCGCCGCAGTTATGACCAGATCCAGTGTTTCAACGGGCTTGATCTTGAACCACTGTTTCCCCCGGGTCCCCGGCGTGTAGCAGCTGTTTAAGGCCTTGGCCACGATGCCTTCGTGACCATGTTTCACCGCGGAGTTTAGGAAGGCTTGCGCCTCAGCAACGCGGTCGGTGACGATTCTGTTGGCGAGGAGCGTTGGCTCGCAGACCGTTGTGAGGAGCCTCCAGCGTTCCTGGTAGGGTTGATCAATGAGCATCTCTCCGTTGAGGTGGAGCACGTCGAATAGGTAGAGTCGTAGTGGAATCGTCTCCATCAAAGCGTCTACTCGATGGATTCTCCTGAATCGTCTCATGAGGTCTTGGAAGGGGAGGGGTCGTCCCCCAGTGCCATACGCGATGACCTCTCCGTCTAGCAAGGCTGCCTCCGCTGTAATCTGTGTTTTCGCCACGTCCACGATCTCGGGGATGCTTCGCGTGACGTCTGTCAGGCGTCGGCTGAAGACCTTCACCTCGCCTTCTTGGAGGTGGATTTGGACGCGTGCTCCATCGAACTTGTACTCGAACCCCATTCGCTCCCCATGTGCGGGGAAAACCTCCGCTATGTGGTATGACATGGTGGCGAGCATGGGTTTCACTGGCGTGAAGATGGTGACTTGCACACGTCTTAACCCCGTGGCTCCCTGCATCAAGGCGAGTTCAGCAACCGCACCCAAATTACCCATCAGCATGTTCGCTCGTCGCACAAGACAGATGTCAACCGACGCCGCGTCGGCCGTGGCCTCCAGCGAGATGCCGTCAACCACTCCAATCCGCATCTCGCCGAGGATGAGTCTGACTAAATACTTTCTTTCGATGGTCGTCGCCTGACTGAACAGACGCTCAATCAGATCCTCCTTCCGCCGCCTCGACCGCTTCCCGCGTACCTGAGAAACCTCGTTAAAGAGTTGACTGACATTCAGGATCGTGAGGGGCTTATGATCCAGAAGGCTCTGCTTCACACCACGTTCAAGTCTCCACACCATCTGGCCCCCCACACCCAAGACCCGGGCGTCAGCTTCGGGAAAAACCCTTCCGGTCAAGAAGACGAGTGTCGGCTGCACCTCCCCATCCCCTAATTGCAGGAGAAACGAGCGGATCAACGCCTTCTTCTCATTCCGCTTCGTCGTCGCCTCCAACGCAGCAAATAACCGAGCCAGCTCTAGGAAGGTGGTTTGCCCCGTCACTCTAAACTCCCCGTCCCACTCAAGACTATGGCTGACGTAAGGAGTTCAAGCTTATATTGTTGACGGCATCATGTGAAAAATCCCTGACTGTGAACATTTACTGAGGTTTATCTGAACCATTTGGTGTTTTGAGCCTCCGTCATAACATTTTACAACGATGTGACAGGTCCCGATTCGATTTCAGTATGAAGTCATAAGGTGGGTTGAGTGACGAATTCGCCTTGAGGTCGAGCAAGCTTTATCCCGAGAAGCATAAGCAAACCCTTGTCAAAGGCAGATACAGTTATCGTTGCATTCAAATCGACTGTTCAAAATAAAACGATTATCTGAACATGACACGATCTGCGATGAAGGTACAATACGGCTCACTATAAACACTTCCCAATCCTAGATCTCAGAGGATCACTGACTCCCCTTGAAAAAAAACTTTTTTCTGTGAACCAGCGTGAATCGGGCTTGTCTTCGCTTAAAAAACCGTTTATACGCCCCATTGAGAAGATAAATCATACGAATAACCTACAAATAACATGCGAATAACACACGAATAACCTATATAAAGCCTCTTCACGGCTGCAAAACTGAAAAGAGCAATTGGGAAAAATGTCGAGTAAGTGGGCATCGGTGTTCAAGGAACAGAGACATCAGGAGACGCTTGCCATCACTCAAGAGAACGAGAAGGGAGTATAAGGCCTGTCTCAAGTCAGTTAGTTGACAGAATCCTCTGCGCTAAACTCAGTCACCTTGGGATCTTGGTGTATCATGTTCTTCTGTATTTAGTGAAGGTCTTCTGTATGAATGAACGCGTGATGGTGTAACAAAAAGTACAAAAAGCAGTACTCTGGATTACGAGATAGAAAAAGGGGCATCCCAACCCAATTTATGCGGGGGTCGCCAAGTTTGGTCAAAGACGATCCGAAAAGAATCGTTGAACGCGCAGGGCTTAGGACCCTGTCCTGTAGGGGTTCGTGGGTTCGAATCCCACCCCCCGCACCAATTTACCTGTAACGAATATACCTCTTGCACCATCTTAGTTAGCTAGATTTATGTAATGCAGTTCAAAATCATTGTAATAAATATAAAGGTTCATTTGATTAGAGATTGTGTGGTTGACAATGAAAATCACGGATATTCGTATCATGGAAGTGACTGCAAAATCTAAAGAGGTTGACGGTGACGCGTATAGAAGGCTTGATGGTTTACTCAGTCCTGCTTTTATATATCCAGCATACAGGGAAAAAGTGGCTAAAGCGGGGGGTCGCTTATTCTTTTCGGGGAGACGACAGCGACAAGCTGGGGAAATTGTAGGAACGTTTGTATTGATAGAAACGGACGAGGGAATAACCGGCATGTGTCCAGGAGGATACGGTCCTCAAGGACATGTAATAACTCATAATCTCAAACCAATTATATTGGGTGAAAACCCTTTCCACGTAGAAAAACTATGGGACATGATGTACCGATCTCAAGTCCTTGGGAGGTCAGGGATAATCATGATGGCCATCAGTGTTCTAGATTGTGCCTTGTGGGACATAATTGGGAAAACTAGAGGAGAGACCGTGTGCAGCTGTTTGGGTGGGCCAACTAGAGAAGAGATGCCGGCTTATGCCAGTGCTCTTGGATATTCTGTTGACCCAGAAAAAGCTGCTAAACAAGCGGTGCTTTTCGTAGAGGAGGGTTACACTGCTATGAAGTGGTTCTTTCGACGAGGACCCGCAGATGGTGTTTCGGGTATGAAGGAGAACCTTAAACTTGTGCGAGTAATTAGGGATGCGGTTGGTTATGATGTGGATTTGATGTTAGATGCTTGGTCTGGGTGGACTCGTGAGTACGCGCTTAAGATAATGACTCGACTGAAAAGATATGAGCCACGATGGATTGAAGAACCGACGCTCACGGATGATATTGATACCCTTGCGTTTCTGAGAAAGGCAACGGGGATACGCATATCTGAAGGAGAACGTGAATTCACTATCTGGGGGTTCAAACGTCTTATCGAGAAGGAGGCAGCAGACATCTTATCGCCATCTTTGACTTACTGTGGAGGTTTTAGTCAGTTCAGAAAAATTGCAGCCATGGCGGAAGTAGCAGGACTTCAAGTGATACCGCACGACGGGTTTATAGGTGTTCTTCACGCAATGCTATCCCAGTCACCTACCATCTGTCCTATTGGAGAATACTTAGTCAAATCGAATCTTCAGAGACAGAAAATGT
>DAOVBJ010000091.1 GCA_030670615.1 Candidatus Bathyarchaeota archaeon
CTTTCTGTATTTTTTACAAAATTATCTGATTTAATAAAGAATAAAGCTTAAAATCTTTATCATCATGTATAAAGTAATTATCGAATAACAGTATTTACCGTAATTTTTATTTTATATATAAAATTGTTAGTGTTGCCTATGAAAGATATTGAGAAATACTTATAGGAAGTCGATAAGAAAATCGTAAAAGGGCTTAAAAACACATTAGCTAGCTAGAAACTGATGAAGGAATACGTTTATAGCATGATTCCTCAGACGAGCGGAATATGGCACACGGATGAAATGGCAATTGACATCAAAGAACAGTACTATTGGCTCTGGAACGTGATGGAACACAAAACATGATTCCTCTTGACAAGCCAAATCTCGCAGAGACGGGAAATTATAGATGCATGAAAGATCTTTCAAAAAGCCAAGAAAGTAGCAAACGGTTAACCGTAAGTCGTGGTAACGGATGGTCTTCCGTCATAAATTAAAAGCCTTTCAAAAGGAGTTTTTCACACTAAAGAATCCATGAATGAAGCACATCGCCAAACCTAGATTCGTGAACAAGGCGAATAATAACATGGTTGACGTGTGTTAGGCTCTATATGAGAGAGGGAAAAGGTGATGAGGGTTTTAAGGCGAAAGAGCAAAACTCAGCGATAGACGGATGTAGTATCTACTACAACTTCATACGACCACATCAAGTGTTAGACGGATTGACACCCGTTTAAAAGGCAAATCTCGATCTAACCTCGGAGAGAACAAAGGGCTCTCCCTCATCAAACAAAGTGCTAAAAACAGGGGAATGCCGAAAGTTATAACCGAAAAAATTTTAACTATCTAATACCAAGTTACCAGAATCCAATAAGGAGACATAAAAAAAGTGTTTTGCAATCAATGTGAACAGACGGCGCAGGGCGTCGGCTGCAAAATCTGGGGCGTATGTGGAAAGAGCCCCGAAGTCGCCACGCTAATAGACCTGTTAATCCACTCGTTAAAGGGGCTCTCCCTTTATGGGGTCGAAGCCCGAAAACATGGCATAATCGATGAGGAGGTGGATCGGTTCATCGTCGAAGCCGCCTTCGCCACCCTGACAAACGTAAACTTTGATCCCTTGCGATTTGTTGAGCTCATACGCCGATCCATCGAGATGCGGAACGCCCTCAAAACGAAGGTCAAGGCTTCAGGAGGACGAATCGATTTCACGGAAGACGCGGCCACCTGGACACCTGCCCTGACTCTTGACGCGATGGTCAAGCAGGGGGAAAGCGTGGGTTTGAAAGCGGATGTGAGCGACGACCCCGATATCCAGTCCCTTCACCAGATCATCCTCTTCGGCGTAAAGGGGGTAGCCGCATACGCTGACCACGCCCTCCTCCTGGGACAGAAAGATGATAATGTATTCGCCTTCATCCATAAAGCGCTGGCAGCCATCTTGAACCCGGATCTCACGGTTGACGAGCTCGTTAGCTTGGTCTTGGAGTGCGGTAAAATCAATCTTCGCGTAATGGAGCTACTTGACATCGCCAACACGGGGACCTACGGTCATCCCATCCCGACCACGGTTCCACTGGGGGTGAAGAAGGGGAAGGCCATCCTCGTTTCCGGTCACGACCTCAAGGACTTAGAAGAGATTCTGAAGCAGACCGATGGAAAGGGCATCTACGTGTACACCCATGGAGAGATGCTGCCCACCCACGGGTATCCCCGGCTAAAGCAGTATTCCCATTTCTACGGTCACTACGGAACCGCTTGGCAGAACCAGCGAAAAGAGTTCGCTGCGTTTCCTGGAGCCATTCTCATGACCACCAACTGCATCCGGCAGCCAGTGGACTCCTATAAAAACAATATCTTCACCACCGGCCTCGTCGGATATCCTGGCGTCCGACACCTCTCGACCTCGGACTTCACCCCCGTCATCGAGAAAGCGTTGAAGATGCCCGGGTTCCCCGAAGACCAGTCAGGGAAGTCCGTGACAGTGGGCTTCGGCCACAACGCCGTGTTGAACGTGGCTGGCGACATAGTGAAGGCCGTGAAGAACAAGGCCATCCGCCACTTCTTCTTGGTCGCGGGATGTGATGGGGCGAAAGCTGGTCGCAACTATTACACCGAGTTCGTGGAGAAGGTGCCTGCGGACTGCGTCGTATTGACACTGGCCTGCGGTAAGTTTCGATTCTTCGACAAAGACCTCGGCAACATCGGAGGCATTCCCCGCCTTCTCGACGTCGGACAATGCAACGACGCCTACTCCGCCATCCAGATCGCGTTGGCGCTAGCCAAGGCATTTGACGTAGGCATAAATGAATTACCGCTCTCCATAGTGCTCTCATGGTACGAGCAGAAGGCCGTGGCGATCCTGTTAACTCTGCTCTACCTCGGTGTTAAGAACATCCGGTTGGGACCCAGTCTCCCCGCATTCATCACCCCGAACATTCTGAAAACCTTAGTGGACACCTTTAACATCATGCCGATCACCACGCCCGACGAGGACCTCAAGGCCATCCTCGGCTAACTGCCTTCACAAGACGGTGCACAGAGTTGGACCATGAGGAGATACTGCTAAAACTCCCAGACAAACTTCGACATCATGCATCATCCAGCTCAAGACGACCAGATAGTTAGATTTCTTCCGTAACTATCCCTCTTTTTTTTTACGATGTTTATCACTACTTAGCCAAAGGTATCCTTTCAACGTGAAAGCATTGCTGAAAGACAACGCTCGCTAACAACGTGGGCACATGAAGAAAAAAATATATTAGAAGTTATCATTGTAAATGAACCCTCATATCAATTTGTTCGAAACTTATCCATTGATACGTGAATGCTAGCTAATTTCAAATACCTCATTATTCTCCAAATAAACTGTGACTGATTAGTAAATCAAACGCTTCGAGAGCAGTCTCATAGCTCTTAATCTAGTCATAGAGGTCGTAACCAAAACGAACATGCCCGTTAATGCCTTCATTATTACTGTAGATATAGCTACTTCTGCCACGGATATCGTAAAATAACAGCCCATACTTGAGCCGTTTATCGAATAATCTTTGCGGATACCTTACATTTCTTGATTACTTTGAGTATCACGAAAAAGATAGGAAATAACGTATTCCGATAAATGAGCTTGCTACCATTCACGCCATCACTACGCCCATTTCTGGACTGAAGATGAAGGTTACGGTTTTGAAGGGAAAAAGGTTTCCATTAACTTACTTGTCTTTTTGATATGATGTTGTTATCCTCGTTAACGTGCCAGAGTATCTTGTCCCCGTCTTTTAACTCAAGCTTCGCACTCATTTCTTTGGGGATGGTCGTTTCCCAAATTGGAAGACCGTGCTTATCGCGATGGTCGTGTCCATGCCTAGTCTAGATTTTTTATGCATGTTTGTATCTGCCGTGTATTTTATTATATATGCTGTATGAAAACGCATTTAGAAATACGATTTCGAATTGTTACTACGTTTTCGTGGGGTATGTATTAAAGGAAGTCCGATTAAACGCCCTACGCCGTTCATCGCCCCTTTGAAAATCGTGTCCCTTGGACAACCTTCGATACGATTCGAAGCGATACGTCTCAGCGCTCCCTCTTTCTCCCGTACTCCTCAAGAAACAACCTTAAATACTTCACATTCTGCTCATTCACAACCATTCCTAATTGCCGAAAATGATGCACGTAACCTATTAACCCGTACATCCAACAATAATTACGCTTTGGAAACGTGTTTGGGGAGGTGTTCGTGAACCTTTGGAAACTTTTATCAAAGAACGAAGGAAAGCGACGTTAAGGAACCCGATTCTGATAGGTGGATTCCCAGGCTTAGGATCTGTTGGACAGATCACCATAACCTATTTGAGGAAGAAGTTGAAAGCGAAAACACTGGCTGACTTATACTCTCCTCACTTTCCCCACCACGTCGTTGTCAGCTCAAGTGGTAGAGTGAGACTTCCCCGGGCCCAATTCTATCTCTGGAGGAACCCGCAGGAGGGGGGACGCGATCTGATCCTTGTAACGGGAGACAGCCAAGCCCAGAGTTATGAGGGTCAATACGCGGTGGTAGACGCGATCCTAAACTATGCAGGACAACGAGGCGCGAAAACGGTGATAACAATTGGCGGATTCCGGATCAAGAGTGGCTCATCGGAGCGGAAGGTTGTTTCCATATCGTCAAACCGTACTTTACTCAAGAAGATGCTGACGGCTGGCGCAGAGCGGAGTCCTGTGGGGAATCCCGTCGTGGGGTTTGCGGGTCTTGCCCTCGGCCTCGCTCGGTTTAGGAGGATGAGGGCAGCATGTTTGTTGGGTGAAACCGTGGGTTACATGCCTGACCCAAAAGCGGCTAAAGCCGTTTTGAACGTTCTGAAGCAGTTTCTTGGCGTCGCATTGGATCTGTCTTCTTTAGACGAGGAAATAGAACGGTCGGGTGAAGTATTTGAACGGATGGTAGATGTGCAGCTGGAGATGGAGAACTTGGCTAAGGAACGAGCTGATATCGAGGGACGAAAAATAACCTACATCAGCTGATTAATCCTCAAAAAGCACCTTCAATAATTAAATCTCCATCTTCATCCCGGCTTTTCAATACATTGAAACTTCGACGACGAAGCGTCAGCAGTCTCCCTACGAGCCCCTTAGAAGTGAAGTCTTAATGCATCTGAGAATCGGGTAGTTTACTTTATTCCAAAATCTCTTTGTCCTTCAATTGCCATCGAGTTAACTTGACATGTTTGCGATTGGTCGTTCGGACTTTTCCAACTGAAGGCTACTGGCCTTAAAGCTTAAAGCTTTCATGCTCGTAGGGTTTTATGGGGATTTTTGTTGATTAGCTTACTTGAGGTGGCTAACAGGGCGTACACTGGCCGGAAGGTGAGTGAAAAGGCGTGGAATTTGATGCTTTTCAGGAAGATACGGGAGCTCATCGAGAGGTTCAAGCTGGGT
>DAOVBJ010000150.1 GCA_030670615.1 Candidatus Bathyarchaeota archaeon
CAGGCCTGAGAAAAACCTCTACCCCGAGTACTCCGAAATAGAGCTGTACAGCAGGAGCGAACTTGAGGGGTTCAGGGCGCTGGTCTCACCCTACTTTGCGGACTGCAGGATTATGTACTGAGTGATTTGAATTATTCTAACTTTTTAAAGAGAGCGCATGACGAATTCAATAATTGGTGTAAAATGGTTTTAATTCATTTTCACATTATGTGTTGATATTTCAACGTGGTCGGAGGGTCTAACAAGGTTTCATGGTTTATCTGGGAGAACGGCCTCAATAACCTTGAGGAAAGAATAAAGGAGGTCGGTTCTCCCATGCTACTGTTCGAGAACCTAGATTAGGTTGGGTCTACGTTTACTAAGTGGTTAAATTAGTTTAACGTTTATGGGGGTGTGGTCGGAAATTACTAGATTTGCAAAAATTTGTGATGATCTCATCGGTCCGATCTTTGTGTGCGTCTAAATTAGACTACCGGTGAGATCATTACTACATAAAATTGAAACGAATGACCGCCTCATCGAAGCCGTATATCACTATAAGCTTTTAAGGCTGAACTGCTAAAAGGTGCGAGGATTCCCGTGAGCGTGCGCGTCACGGGTAAAGAAAGGAGGTTAATGAGAGTGTATGAAGAACAACGTTTCCCAACAAGATTCCCGAAAAATTACATCCCCATTATAGTCGGGGTTCTCGTCATAGCTGTCGTGGCAGCAACCGTATTCGGAGGAGTCTATGTGACTGTTCCTGCAGGGTATCGGGGGGTTGTTCTAACGTGGGGGAAGCCCACCGGCATCTTCGACGAGGGTCTACACTTCAAGATGCCGATAACGCAAACGGTTGTGATGATGACTGTCCAGATCCAGAAGGCAGAGTCTTCAGAGGCGACGGCGTCAAAGGATCTTCAACAGGTCACCACCACCGTCGCTGTGAACTATAAGTTGGATCCGAGCAAGGTTATGGAGATATACCGAACTCTTCGCCACGACTACGCTGATAAGGTGATCAAGCCGAACATCGAGGAGAGTCTCAAAGCAACTACAGCGCTGTTCACCGCCGAGGAGTTGATCACCAAGAGAGCGGATCTGAAGGCGACGTTTGATGACATTCTCGACGAGCGGTTGAGGGTGTTCGGAATCGATTTACTCGCGGTCGCTTTTACAGATTTCCAGTTCAGTCTATCCTTCAACGACGCCATCGAGGCCAAGGTTACCGCAGAGCAGTCTGCTCTAGAAGCCAAGAATAAGCTGGAGCAGATCCGATACGAGGCGCAGCAACAGATTATCCAGGCGGAGGCCGAGAAGAACGCCACCATCGCGAGGGCTGAGGGCGAGGCGGAAGCGTTGTTGATTGCTTCGCGGGCTGAAGCGCAGGCGATGCTTATCGAGGCTAATGCCACAGCAGAGGCAATTCAGTTTATCACTTCTCAAATGAATCCAGAGTATGCTCAATACAAATGGCTGGAGGAGTGGGACGGAAGACTTCCATTGTACATCGGCGGAGAAGGAGAGGGAATATTAATAGATCTAAGTTCGTTGCAAGAGGAAAGTTAAAGTTCGCCAAGCGCGCGAATTTCCAATAACAATTCTGCGCGCGGGCGAATTCAATAATTGAGTTTTTAATTCGCTGGGATGCTTGCGCTGATGTGATCGACCTGATGACAAAGCCTGGACTATTGATAGCAGCTTGGGGAGACGGGGAAGAGAGGATGAGGAGGCTCGTTTACAAGTCTCCTCTTCCACCGGATCTGAAGCCGCCGCTGGACCGGCTCCCGTCCATGGAAGAGTGATAAAGAATCCACCCATTTTCTACAGACTTAGGCGTACGCCTTAGAAAGGGTCCATATGCAGACTTTTCGTTCTTGCGTATGCAGGTGAGTTATAGTAAATGGTTGTGTGATGACCTAGGCGGTTTTGTCCACTTAACCTTTTTTGGGGGTATCCTTTCTGAGGTTGGCGATCTTGGCAATCGTGGCTAACTTTTTCTCATTCTACAATCAGGATCATGCATATTACAGGCAAGAGCAACATCGGAGATCTACGATCCTAGTAATCATGGAGAGATTGATAGTTCAGACAGCTTCGCGATTAAATTGACGCCTTTCGTGTCGGATTTTCATGTTTTTTCTAGATAATTGGTATAAAAAAAAGGGGTAAAAGGTTTAGAGGTATTCCTTGAACCACCGAACCATGTGGTTAAGCCTCTGCTCACGGTGCTTTGGCTTTCCGCTCCTGCTCAGGTTGTGGTTCTCTTCTGGAAAACGGATCAGCTCCGTGGGGATTCCTAGGAATTTGAGGGCTGTGAAGAACTGCTCGGCTTGCTCCATGGGGCATCTGTGGTCCTCCTCGCTGTGGATTATGAGAGTGGGCGTCTTCACGTTAGTAACGTATCTTATAGGCGACTTTGCTAGGTATTTTTCCTCGTCTATCCAGGGTATCCCGTCCATCTCCCACGGGGTGAAGGTCCAACCGATGTCGCTGCAGCCGAACATGCTTATCCAGTTACAGATACTTCGCTGAGTCACCGCCGCCTTGAACCTGTCGGTGTGAGTGACGATCCAGTTGGTCATGAACCCGCCGTAGCTACCGCCCGTCACTCCCAGCCTCGTCGCGTCGATGAAGTCGAAGTATTTCAAGACATGATCCACCGCCTCCATAATGTCGGCGTAGTCCTGTTCCCCGTAGTGACCGGGTAGCCCTGCTTGGAAGTCTTCCTCGTAGCCGGCGCTCCCGAAGGGGTTGATGTACATAACGACCCACCCCTGAGCGGCTAACAACTGGAACTCGTGCATCAGGCTGTGACCATAGGCTCCTCTTGGACCGCCGTGTATCTCCACTACCATCGGGTACTTCTCTCCCTCCTTAAGGTCGTGTGGTCGCATAAGCCACCCCTCTACAACATGACCTGCAGAGGAATTGAATTCGAACCGTTCGTGGCCACAGAGTTTGAGGGAGCGAGCCCACCTCCTGTTAAGTTTTGTGAGCTGCTTCGCTTCCTTTCCATCTTTAACCCAGAGCTCGATGGGGCTCGTTGTGCCCAGTGTAGTATAGGCGATTACACCATTCTCCGCCATGCTCCATGATTCAACGCTGTGATCCACATCGCCCAGAACGGCCTCAACCTTGCCACCACCAGATGGTACCCTGTAAAGGCGTGCTACGCCACCATAGGTCGATGTAAAATGGAGGAACTCGCCGTCAGCTGACCAGCCTGGATTCGGGTTTGGCGACGATACCCTGACATCGCAGCTGAGTTTGGTGCCAATGTCTTGATTAAATGACCTTGTCAGATTCTTTGGCTTACCTCCGACCGCTGGAAGTGTCCAGATGTCCTGGTTTGTCGCTAAGCCTCTTCTGAAGTCGTGGCCAGTAAAAGCAATGACGTCTCCTGTGGTGGAAGGTTTGATGGATGCGATAGCAAGCTTTCCATCTGTTATCCTTTCAGGTTTCCCGTCCTTAGCTTGTATACTATAGATGTATTTGACTCGGGTCATATCTGCGTCGTCATCGAGATTACTGATGAAGGCAATCTTCCTGCCCCCGTCCAGCCACTCTGCA
>DAOVBJ010000055.1 GCA_030670615.1 Candidatus Bathyarchaeota archaeon
TCCCAGCGTATCCACCGATCATCTCCTCACCACCTTCCCTCCTCGATCTTCTTTTTAACAGGGTAGAACTGGTCAGCGATCCTGCTCGCGATGACTTGAGCGGGTTTTGCTAACCGTTTGGGAAATCTGGAAAGCGGTAGGAAGTGGAGGGTGTTGGATGGACAGTATTTAGCGCATTGGGGATCACCGCCACAGAGGTCACATATCTGTGCGATGCCCTTCTGGGGATGGAATGTTATGCAGCCGCCTCTACCTGCGTCGATGCATGCCTGATTACACAATTCACAGCTCGTACAGAGAGCTTCTTCGACTGTCATCTGGAATGCGTCGCCGTCGTAGGTCAAGGCTCCTGTGGGACACGCACTGACGCAGGGTCTATCGTCGCAGTATTGGCACACGATGGGAACGTCGATGGGGCCGGGATAGAATTGGTAGACTTGAATCCGCGAGTAGGCTTGGTTGTATTTCTTCTCGTGTTGAAGCGCACACATTTTCTCGCATATTCGGCAGCCGCTACATCCGGGCAGGTTATGATTGACGAAAAGTTGCATAGGGTTCTCCATGAAATTCATCCTCGTTTCTTTTATATTACGAAACATACATATCGTTTCGAAGTATTAAGAATTTCCTGTTGTCAGAGGACGTTGGATGACCATGGGCGTGATGAAGACCCTGAAGATCATGCGTCAGCTACTCGATGATTGGACCCTACCCGACGAGATGACAGTGACATGGGACATCGAAAACCGTCGAGAGGTGACCTACGCCGAGGAGAAGTTTTTCGAGTATTTAGCTGACGGCTGGATGGCTTTCAGCGAGGAACCAGGGGGACGACGGCAGATATTCAAATTCAACCCCCAACTTGAACTGATAGTACTGATGCCGCCCCTTGGAGGCGGCTGAAGGAAATCCACTAGAGAAACGAGTGAAGCATAGAAAGAGACCCCCAAAAAGTGGGGTAAGCGAGTCAGGTCTGGAGTCCTAGGGCAACCATTTCTCCGTAAATTACGTTAAAAGAGGGGAAGAGGAGCCGATTGTCTATTTGACAATGGCGAGGTAGTCGGCTCTCGGCGGAGAAAAGGATTCCAACAGAGTGGCTCCACCCGCACTTAACGGTCGACAGCCATGCTTTTCTTCTGACATGAAGACGTACGCCGTGTTCTCCTCAACGACGACAGGTCCATTCTCTGTCTGGAATTCAACAGTGCCTTTGAGGCAGACTCCTATCTGCTCATTCATGTGGCCGTGGAGCGGTATCACTGCTGTGGGAGCTAGATCTATGAGCATGAACATCTGCTTTTCCCCAGAAACGAGGATCTTGTTATTAACATTGGGTATGGTGGAAAATCCCTTCGCATCTTCTCTCGTGACAATTATCAAAACATACACATCCTCAAATGATTATTTTTCATAAATTATTAATAGACCTCAAATACACCGCATTTAAAGCTTTCCATGTAAGATCTCCCCTGTTCAAAGCACGCGTTAAACCCATTACCGCTCCATACCGTGCTGAATACCGGAGAATTATACGGCTCAACAAGTAATCCACCAGAACAATGATGTCATAACGCCTGTTGACAGCTACCCATTGGTAAATGACGTTAAATTCAAGGTCTATTTGGGCTTTTCTCGTTTGCCGATTATGCTTTTACAAAAATAAACTTCGACTTGAATTTATGAAGCGTATCATTCAGGGTTGATCTATTCCACCTTCGAGCTAAACGTTTTGGAATTTAAGTAGCGTATCTTGAAACGTACCTGACTTCAAAAAAATCGATAGGGTAGTTATGTTTGAGGCGACTATTGTGTACGATGAAAGCTATGTTAGTCTTGATTTCTTTGCATCGAACATCACGACGATGACGGCGTTGGCCATGATAACTCCATGGATGTTGGGGAGATCGGTGGTCTGCGGTGTAGGGAAGCGTATGCCTCCTTCCACAACTGTTATTCGCACAGCTCCTTCGGGGAGTATAGAGAGGACAGCTGCCTTGTCAACTTTTTCAGGGTGCGGGGTTGCCACTGTTACGTCGACTAAGAGAGCTTCGTCGAGGTCTTCACGGCCCTTAATCTTCAGGATCTCACGTAGGCCGATCATGCTTGAGTGGCTTATGGCGTCTTTTACAGCTCGTTGCGCAGCCTTCGTTTCATCTTCTCCGTGAAGATCGATTCCTGTACCGACCTCAAGTATATATCTTCGCCAGTCAGACAATTCTACGTCACCTCAAAAAGTATAGCTCTCTCAAAATAAAAGGTTTTAAACGCATCGCCAAATGAGCGTTCCGTAACTGTGAGTGGAGGTACCTTATTCTCTAGAGAACGAGAGACCAGCATCGCCCTATTTTTTTTCACGATTACTCCCAATTGGACAACAACATCTGTGTTTTAACCATCGATGCGCAATATCGAATAAAACCCACAACTCGCAAGAGAAAGATTTGGAACAATATTATTAGAGCCGTCTCTTGTAGGTTGGCGAACCCGTAGCGTTTACGATAATGGCTTTTTCTTTTAAATTCTTCCCTTCGTTTACTGGTTCACATCTGGTCGATAACGATTGCGATCATTCGATCCCTCCTACAAAACTGACGTAATGAGTATTCGTTTCGCAAGTCGTCAAAGAAGTAAGTTCTCTCAAGAGAAACGACCTCAGTACAGAAAGGAAGCGGGGAAATCCTGAGATTGAGTGAAGGTGAAAACTTCAAGCCATGAACTACTGATCAAAGGCTTTCGAAGCGTAGATCCATAATGTAATCTGAAAAAGTGTAGCCTTCTTTCATCTTGAGTTTTAGCTCAAGCTTCAAGCATAAATTTTCGAGGATGAGGTCCTCGATGATGGTGTGGTTTTTTCCGAGGATACTGCGTAACGCATGGGAAAAGATGCGTGGCTCCTGAGGGATCTCCTGTACCTCCAGATGATATCGTTTCTCTATGGTTTGAAGCATCATCCTCACGGATGCAGTGCCAAAAATCTCCGTTAACACAGTCTCCACTATTTCCAGTATTAAACCATCCAGTTTATCCTCAGATATCAGATTCACCTTACTCATCATCAGATTCAATCCATGAACAGCGGTATGAGTACGATTGCGAAGCGAAACATGATTCTCCTGCTCGAATTTCAATTCAAGCTTAAGAGTTGATTCGAAGGTTTACAAAATATATCATTTACTAAACTCAAATCCATGTTTCTAACCCATATTTACAATCTTCACCGATAATACGTATAAACGAAGAATGCCCAGCAAGGAATACAAGGCAATGAAATTCGTTTTAAGGATATAGCCTCAGCATGTATCCAGAGTTTTCAGTCGCTCCTTCACGTCAATATTTACTCTCTTGTACTTCTGAAGACGTTCATCATTTTTTGCAATGTTTTCTTTTATGATTGGTGACGATATGGATGGTTCTTGCTTCTGAAAGACGACGGGCTTCAGTGATTTCTGGCAGAGTAACGCGAAGTAGATGCCTGAAACAGAGAACACTGTTTACCCGCCTCCGCTAAAACAGGTATTTAAAGAAAAAATGCGAGAGATATTGGGTTATTCCATGAGGTCAAAATGAGTGTACACACTTAACCTCGACGTGTAGGTTTGACAAACAGCGTAGGCCACTAAAGTAATGTCTTTACCGCCTTCTCTATTCTGTTGCAGGCCTCCTCCAGCTTGTCAAGGGGTTGGGCGTAGCTGAGCCTCAAATATCCTTCACCACCCGCGCCAAAGACGGACCCGGGAACAACTGCCACGCCTCCACTCTGGAGGAGGAACTGTGCCAAATCCTTCGAGAGTTTTCCCAGTCCCTCCACGTTTGGGAACGCGTAGAAGGCTCCTTTAGGAGTTGGACAACGGAATCCTTCGATCTCATTCAGTCGGGGGACGAGGAACCGTCTTCTTTCGTCGAAGACTGTGACCATTCGTTCAATGAAGTTTTGTGGGCCGTTGAGGGCGGCTAAGGCTGCTCTCTGGGAGATCGCGGGTGCGTGAACCATTGTGTATTGCTGCAGCTTAATCATCTGGTCGATTATTTTCCTCGCACCAACCGCGTAGCCAATTCTCCAGCCAGTCATGGCGTAGGTCTTCGAGAAGGAATTGACCGTCACCGTTCTATGTCTCATCCCTTCTATGGCAGCGATGCTCTGATGGCGCATCCCTTCGTAAAGCATCGTCTCGTAAACCTCGTCGGATACAACGTAGAGATCATGTTTTCTCGCCACCTCGGCTATACCCGCGATGTCTTCTCTGCGTTGGACGCCACCTGTCGGATTAGATGGCGAATTGAGGATGATCAGCTTTGTCTTCGGGGTGACGGATTTCTCAACGTCCTTTGGGATCAGCCTGAAGTCCTCCTCCTCCCGAACAACTACAAAGACGGGTGTTGCACCGACGATCCGAGCAACGGCTTCATACACGACAAAGCAGGGGTCGCTCATGATCACCTCGTCCCCTGGGTCGACGAGAGCCAGGAGCGCTAAGAGAAGGGCGCCCGTGCAGCCTCCGCCACTCACAAGGACCTCCTGAGGAGTGTAGTCCAAGCCATTGACCTGCACTACCTTCGCAGACAAGGCTTCTCGGAGATCGGGGAACCCCGCGTTTGGCGTGTAACGAGTATACCCCGCATCGAGAGCCCTCTTGGCTGCCTCACGTATGTGGGGAGGTGTGTCGAAGTCAGGTTCACCTATTCCAAGGCTTATCACGTCGCCCATCGTCCGGGCCAAGTCAAAGAGCTTCCTGATTCCGGAAGAACGGATCAGCTGTATTCTCTGGCTGAATACATGTTCTCTCTCAATCAATACAGAATCCTCTCCATCATGAGACGCATATGTCCTACATCGTAGAACTTTATATGTTTTCCACCGAAACGAGAATAGCGTAAGCCAGAGATTTTCCTCCAGAGCTCGATCCATAGTAGATAAACATCCGCTCAATGCGTAGTTAACAGTGACACGACACCTGTTTAGGTGAAGCAGAAGCGGTCTCAACGTAAGTTCCTTCAAGAGGGGTCAATTCGGTAGGCTTACACCATAATAAGCTATCTCAAAGCATCAACGCTTTGGAGGCAGATTCAAGAAGACCTAATAGCCAATTGAACAAGGACTTCCAATAAACGATTCTACAACAATGCTCAGCTTGAAGAGGGAAGGCAAGAAATCCAAAACGTCTGCTACAAGCTGATGTCCCAAGTCAAACCCCTATATCCCTCCACGGAACAACAGTTAACATCTCAGAAGTACAGCATAAGCCAAATAACTCGGTAAAAGAACAAACGTTAAGAATGTTGGGCAGGTACCATATTTGGTGGGAGAGGACAGGCCCGTTCTAAGACAGAAGTTGTTCCAGCAGTAGCGAGCCTCGTTTGGGCTTCTGACTAGCGGACTTGCGAATCGACATCAGAACGTTCACACGACCGTCTGGTCGGGTAAGACGTATGACGAAACTCATTACGTGCGATATCTGTGGTCGCCAAGTCAAGAAAGGAAAGATTTATCGATGTCTCAAGTGTGGCAGAGCATACTGTTCAGACTGCATGGTGGACTCAACAACGATTTGCCCAGACTGCGAAAACAATCAGTAACTGAAATCCAGATAACATTAATCAGTATTCAGGCAATATGACAGCTAAAAGAGGCAACCGCGAATAGGGTATAAACCGTTTTAAAGGAAAGAGGTAGTTCTGACTTGTCGTGGTATGGATCACATTCATTTCTCAACGAATACATCCGCGAAAATACATGTAAGAGGATCATGGAGATCGGAGTTTACACTGGTGAAAACGCGAGGACGATGGTTGAGGCAGCTATCCGAAATGTTCCACCAGACGAAGTAGAATACTATGGGTTCGACTTTTTCATGGGCACTAAGTTACGGGAAGTGAGACAGAAGTTGGAAAAGACAGGATGCAAGTTTAAACTTTTCAAGGGAGATACCGTTAACACGCTTCCTAAAGCCGTCACGACTCTGCCTAAAATGGATGTAATCTTCATCGACGGAGGCAAATCGTATACAGAGGCGAGGAGCGACTGGAAGTACTCAAAAACCCTCGTAAATGATGGAACAGCAGTATTCGTCCATAATGCTGATTTTTCAGGCGTCCGATCCATGGTGGATAGCATTTCCCGAAGCCAGTATCGAGTTAAAGTATTCCGCGCACCCTTCGAAGGCGAGATAGCCCTAATCAAGAAGAAGACTTCAGAAACTAGTTAGCATAAAGGGTTGGTTGGAGCGCGCGCGCTAAACGTGGCTTTGAGAACCTGGTCAGATCCCCAACAAAGCTCACAGCATAACGTCGAAAGAAGAAAGGAAAAAATAGGATACTGGAAAAACCCAACAATTACCCATCAGCCTCTAGCTAGATGCAATGGTGAACCAAGCAAAGTTAGCTACTACAATCCCACGGAACCCTGACAACCCCGCCATCTCTCTCAAACATCTTATAAAAATGCGGAAGAACAAGATTACAGTACAATGGTTCTCACGTTAG
>DAOVBJ010000070.1 GCA_030670615.1 Candidatus Bathyarchaeota archaeon
CAAATTATCCCCGTCGTCGGGGTTATCATCATCTTGGTGTTTTGGAAACTCGTTGAAGACCGACCCCCGGACACGAGGCAGCAAGCAATCCGTGACGCCAGTATCAACCCAACGGACAGTAAGAAGTTTAGCGTGACGACGCCGCTGCTGATTCTGATCTTCGGCATATCCATCTTCTCATTGGGAAATCTACTACGTTATGTTCCTCTGTTTCTCTCAGACGCCTATGGAGAAAATGTTGTTTGGGCAGGGGTTCTGACGAGTATCATGTATGCTGTCGGGAGTGCGTCGTCATTAGTTGGAGGAGTAGTATCCGACAAGTTTGACAAGGTCACAATAATGGTTGGCTCGTTGATCGTGTCGGGCCTCGCAACGATTCTCCTGGCTGTCGGCCAGTTCTCCCCAATACTGTTGTTACTCGTGCTTATCCTCTATGGCGTGGCACGATACTTTCCTGTTCCCGCCCAGCATGCGCTGTCCAGTATCGCCGCCGCCGGTCACCCTCAAGGCATTGGATTCTCATATACCGGCATCGCCCTCGGACAAATCTTCTCCGCCCCCTTAATCGGATACTTCATCGATGTCCAAGGAGCGCGATGGGCCTTTCTTGTATGCAGCGTCTTTCCCTTCATCTCCGGAGCAATCATACTGATGTTAAAAAAGGTGAAGATATCCACAATAGCTAACTAGCGTTTTAGAACAAGTGAACAAGCTAGCTAGGAGAAGCTTAAGGCAACACTCCATGAATATATCTTTGTCAGTAGCTATCTAACTGTTTTTTTTATTATGTTTAATAAATTCCTTAATTTGATCGCTGTTTAACCATAATTAGGCTCTCCCGATTTTACATGGGGGACCAAGGAGGTTTCACCCAAGATGATTCGCCTTTCTTAATGAAGGCTTTTATGGGATTTTTGTATGGGAATAGAGCTGCTGTCCCGCCAGTGTGGAGGAAAAGGACGTTGTCTTCCTTTTTGAAGTAGTTCTTTCCAATGAGGTCTATAAGTCCAGTCATAGCCTTGCCGGTATAAACTGGGTCCAGAAATATTCCTTCGGCTTTAGCCACTAGATTGATGGTCTCCACGACTTCCTTGGAAATTACCCCGTAGCCTTCCCCAACGTATTCGTCGAATACGTTTACGTCTTCCTTTCCTAGGGGAAGGCTGATCTCAAAGAACTTCGCTGAAGTGACTGCAAGCCTTGCAATGGCTTCAACCCTGTTTTCGGATTTGCTGACGCTTATCCCTAGAACTTTTATTCCTGTGTTGAAGGCCTTGGCTCCCAGGATTAAGCCTGCTTGGGTTCCTCCCGACCCAGTTGCATGAATGATGTAGTCTATCTTTATTCCCCTCTGGTAGCATTGGGTGAGAATTTCGAGTACAGCGTTGATGTAACCTGCGACTCCTAAGGGAGTTGAACCGGCAAATGGTATGATGTATGGTTTACGCCCCCTCAACCGTAAATCCTCAGCTAACTCGTTCATTAATTCATCTGCCTTAGACCGGGATGGAACAACCTTGATTTCTGAACCGAGGAGGAAGTGGAGGAGGTGGTTTCCATCGTATTCTTCGGGATCATAGCCTTCTCGGGGGCCCTGTTTGACGAGGATGATGTCCATTCCCAGTCGTTTTGCTGCACACGCTGTTTGGGTACACCAATTGGAATGAAAGCCTGCACTTGTAATAATGGTGTCGGCTTTCTGGTTCTTTGCGTCGGCCATGAGGCACTCAAGTTTTCTCGTTTTGTTGCCCCCGAAGCCTAAACCTGTCTCGTCGTCTCTCTTGATGAAAATTCTTGGACCACCCAGCTGCTTCGAGAGGTTGCGCATTCCCTCAAGAGGAGTTGGTAGGTTAGCTAGCTTTATCCGTGGTAAAGTTTCTATTCGCATTCCAATCATCACTTCATTCAAAAGATGGTGCTCGTTAATATATTCGAGCCTCTTAGAGAGAGATAGTTGATTTAAGAAAGTAGTTATCTAGATAAATCCAAAATAGGTTTCTGAAAATCATTTCGTTTGACTTCATTTATTTTAATTTTTACATAAGCATGAAGCATCAAATAAGGAGGCTAATAAGGAAGTTACGTCATAGTTAGTCTACGTGGAAAGGTGGTTTTTTGAGTCTACAAAAAACGTATAGAGGAATATTCACAATTCCGTCCACGCCATTTCGGGAGGATGGTGAAATTGATGTACCTAGTTTCCGTCGTTTAATTGATTTCTGCATTGAATGTGGGGCACATGGCCTTGTTTTTCCCGTAAACGCCAGTGAATTCACTTCGTTAAGTGATATAGAGCGTTTCGAATTATCTGAAGTGCTAGTTGATCAAAACGCGGGTCGTTTACCAGTGGTCATTGGTGTAGCAGGTGTGTCACAGGAAGCAGCAGCCAAGTTTGCCAGGCACGCTCATGACATTGGTGCTGACTGTGTTATCGCGATGCCACCTTATATACGTAGGAGTCAATTACCTGAAAGACTGATTTTTGATTATTACAGTAAAATATCAGATGAGGCACAGATGCCTGTTTTCATTCAGAACTATGTGCCACCAATTGGAACGGATATGTCTCCAAAATTCGTACTTAAGCTTTGTCGTGAAATCGAGCATGTCAAATATATTAAGGAAGAGACGGTGCCCAGTACCATCCGACTTAGTTCCATTATACAAGGAAATGATGGCTCGTGTAAAGGTGTCTTCGGTGGTGCTGGTGGACGCTACCTTATTGAAGAGTACCGGCGTGGTGTCTGTGGAAACATGCCTGGCTGTCATGTTACTGACGTAGTGGTCGCTTTCTGGAACGCTTTGGAAGCGGGTGACGAAAAGCATGCAACATACATCTACAAAGAGTTGACGCCCTTATTCTTCTTTGAACGTCAATTGAGGGGATGTTATAAAGAAGTCCTCTATCGGAGAGGTGTCATCGACTGCCCACTCAAACGTAATGGTGTAATGCCTTTGGACGATGTCTCTTCTAAATACTTGGATGACATTCTGGATGAACTTACACCCCTCATGTCTTGGAAAAAATAAGAGTATCCAAACAATGCGTGGGTATGGATGTAGATAAGAGATGAAAATAGTTGATTATAAGACGTTTGTAGTCGGGAATCCCTGGAAAAACTGGCTTTTTGTTAAGCTGTATACCGATGAAGGGGTCACGGGCTTGGGTGAGGCTACGGGCGGTTTAGCGACTAAGCCGCATCAAGCCGACATTGAAGAACTGGCTCGCTTTTTTATCGGTGAAGACCCAAGTCACCCCGATAAAGTCTGGTATAAAATGTATAAAGGCCGGTTCTTACAGCCATCTAGAGGAATGAGTGGCGTTGAACTGGCCTGTTGGGATATTCTAGGTAAAAGTTTAGGCTTACCTGTTTGGCAATTGCTTGGTGGCAAGCACAGAGACCGATTACGCGTTTATGCGAATGGGTGGTATACGGGTCCACGAGAACCAGAGTTCTTCGCTGAAAGCGCTGCTCAAATGGTTAAAAGGGGGTACACAGCTCTAAAATTTGATCCCTTTGGTGGAGTATATCGTCAAATCGATTTGGTGAACGAGCGAAAAGCAATCAGCATAGTTCAAAGCGTCCGTGAAGCCGTTGGACCGGACGTTGACATCTTAATTGAGGGACATGATCGTTTCAGCGTCTCCTACGCCATTCGCATTGGCAGAATGCTTGAAGAATTCAAACCCATGTTTTTTGAGACGCCATTGAATTCATTGGAATTATCCGCAACCATCGAAGTTTCTAGAGCAATTATGGTACCTGTGGCCCTCGGTGAACGATTTGAGAGGATTGGCCAGTTTGCAGACTTATTGCCTCATCGAGTCATTGATATCATTCAACCAGAAGTGATACATCTTGGATTGTCAAACATAAAGAAAGTATGTGGGATGGCTGAAGCTTTCGAAGCTCTCGTAGCCAGTCATCAAGCTCAGAGTCCCCTTTGCACCGCGATAAATGCGCATCTACATGCTTCAATTCCAAACTTTTTAATTCATGAGAACTTTGATGACTCCCTTGAGCCGTGGACATGGGATGTTTTAAAAGGTGTCCCTCGCGTCGAAAAGGGGTATCTTACCGTGTCTGACACACCCGGATTCGGCGTAAAACTAGATGAAAAAGAAGCATTACATCATCCTTATGGTCCAAAAAAGTTCCTACGGCTTTTTGAAGAAGGATGGGAGACACGTAGTCCATCGAAGAACTAACTATCCTAATACTCCATTTAGCTAGCTGGCTAAAAGGGGGAGAATTAGCCATCAAGTATAGCATTTAGATAGGAGGTCTCTAGAGAGTTGAGTGAGAGAAGCTTCTTGACAGGAAAAGGCGAATTAAGATAAAATATGGGCTGATTCTATTGAGCATTTGGCCTCTTAAGTAGAAGAATGAGTTCATCAACTATTATTTTTGTTTTCGTAGATTTGTATTTCTTCGTTCAATAAATATTTAAAGAATGAACTTGGATTAACGTATTATGTTGGATAATTTGTCCTTTAATCTTAATGATGTAGAATGGACTCAATTTGAGAAAGGCAATGCAAAAGGTATTTACGTGAAGGATTTGGACCCGGCTGGGTCAATCGATAAGTTTACAATAAAATTAATGAAGGTTAAACCTGGTGGTGAGTTCCCACCCCACGTTGATCCTTACTCTCATCTCTTCTATCTAATTAAGGGAGTGGGTGAAGGATTGTTAGGAGAAAATGTGTACCGGATAGAGATGGGGCACGTTACTTTTGTTAAGGCTGGTTTACGACATGGATACCGAAATATTGGTGAGGAAGACATGTATCTGCTCACTACGAACATACCTTGAAGCTAGCTAGACGATTTTTGTTTAGCGACAGTTAGGCTCCGGGGATACATGCCTTATTTTAGGGAGAAGAGTTGTGTGCGACCGTCCAAGTGAGCGGTTAAGATGTCTCCGTTAGGCGCTACTGCGATGGCGTGGGCTGATGAGAGCTGTCCACAGCCGCTTCCAGGAGCTCCGAAGAAGCCAATAATAGTTCCTGAGGCGTCAACCTTGGTCACGCGGGCGTTCGTTCCATCACATATGTAGAAATAGCCGTCTGACGCGTAGACGATGTCGAAGGGTTTACCAATGTGCGTCCACTGTCGCAGGAACTCTCCCTCGGGAGTGAAGATCTGGACACGCCATTTGGTGCGGTCAGCTACATAGACAAGGCCGTTACGATCTGCTGTGATGCCGTGGGGTAACACAAACTGGCCTCGTCCCTCGCCCTCTGACCCCCACTGCCCGATGAAGTTCAGGTCCTTGTCGAAGTAGGCGACGCGTTTATTGCCGTACCCATCGGAGACGTAGAATCGGCCCGTTGACCCGAAGGCGATGTCCGTTGGTTGATTGAAGTGCGTTCCATCCTCCCCAGGAACCCCCTTCGTCCCAAGGGTCTTGAGAAGCTTGCCATCAGGAGAATAATAGTATAGGACGTGTCCTCCGTCATCAATCAACCAGACATTATCCCGCTCATCGCATTGACACATGTGGGGGCGGACGTAGACGCCTTCCCCCCAAGAATTTGTTAAAGATCCCTCTCTATTGAAGCAGAGGAGAGGCGGAGCCCTCTTCCCCCGGTGATATACATAGTAACGATTCTTCGTATCGACTGCTACGCCCGCGACTCCCACCCCAATTCCTCCACCAACACCGCCCAACATCCAGCCGT
>DAOVBJ010000058.1 GCA_030670615.1 Candidatus Bathyarchaeota archaeon
CTGAACAAGCTTAAAGGAGTAGAAGCTAAAATATCTGGCGAAAGGATGGGAATTCCAACAAACGCATACGTGACACTAAATCAAGAGATATTAGACTTAAAGGCTCAAGAGGTCGTTGAAATCCTCAAGAATGGTGACCCAAGGGTATGGGTGAATCTTCGTGAAGAGACAATAGTTATATCTGCTGATACATTCGTTGAAGGGGACGAAGAGGAAATTATTGAAGCACTAAAGAGAGTTCTTGAGAGGCATTAACTTCAATAGCTAGCTATTCATCACAGGTGATAATCTAGCTAATTTGTATTCATAACATGTTGGATATCTATGTCCTCACGCTAGCTAGATCTCCACGCCAGCTAGCTAACGTTCTCATTCACCGTGGTTTTTCACAGGTACCCGCGTTCTAGTATCATCCTTATGTTTGTTCTGTCAACCTCACAGCTTATATGGCCCAGATCGTCTTCCCAGAAGATCTCTTGAGCAGATTTACAAACGGGTTTTTCCTTCGTAATTCGTAATTTGGTAACAATATGTTAGCTAGTTAGTCTCCTCACCCTCAAGGTCTTTGCCAAGATGGTGAGAATGTTTAGCGGGATATCTTGCGTCTGCTACTTTGGAGGATCTACAAAACCTCAGCTCCTCTTCGCGGTCAGGGCCTCCAACAGGATTGTAGAGGAGAACTTGGAGAGGATATTGAGGACGTGCTTCGAGTGGAATGGATGCGGAAACCCGAAACTCGTAAGATAGACGGCGGGGCTGGCCTTTGTGAGTAGAGTAAACGTCAAGTTCGACCTGAAGTGCTCTGCTCTGGCTATGAGCCTTGCCCTCATTGGCGTATCTAACGATAGGAGCTATGAAATAGGGTGGTCGCCGAAGAATTCTATGGCGAGAGAAGGGACTTACACGCGCTCACGGCAATCACGCTGTTGGTTCCAATCTTCGATTTCTTAGAGGTTGAATGCACAGCCAAATTCATTGTAGAACCAGACCCGGACATATCTTACAGGCTCTTGATCTTTCACCTTAACTTCACCATGAGTGACGAGTTCACCGTTAGAGTTGCAAAGACGCTGGATGAAGCCTGCAAATTAGTTGAGGTGGGCTTCGACTATGTAACCGTCATGGAAAGCGGAAAAATCTTTCGAATGCAAAAAAAGTGATGTTTAAATTGAACTATAAAACTAGTTTTAGTGTGTTTAGAGTTGGAAAGAAGAACCCCCATCTCAACCGTTATTTTCCTTTTAATCATGTTTATGATGATTTTCTCATCCTTCTTCGGGAGCAGTCCCATAGTTTTTGTAGTTGGTTTAGTGGTTGTGATTGTGGCTGTTTTCATAATTTCTAAACAGCGGAGAGGTCTTTCAGAGAAGCCAAGTCAGCCGGAGTACTTTAGAACGTCTCGTCCGCCCATCAGACCGCTGGATCTACCGCGGCTGGAGCTGCCGCGATTAGGGCGATGGGTAATCATACCCATAGCCATCATCGGCGTCGTCGCATTCATCCTCTATCAGAATTGGTGGCTCGACGTCGCCATCTTTCAAGCAATGTTTAACATGAAGGCGGGCTTAGACTGGTGGAACATCCAATTTCTCAACAATTACTACTTCTATGCGAGCCTAGGCATCGGACTCCTCATAGTCCTCAGTGATCCCCGAATATCCATCACACGAGAGATGGATGGAGGACGGAGGATTTACCTCCACAGTAAGTTCATAGGTGTCGTGCGGGTCCTCCGCAGCCAGATAACGCGATATTCAATGGACGGTTCATTCACTTTTCAAATGGAGGAGCTGGCCTACGACGATAAGGTCTCGCTCAAACTGGGGTTGGCCTGGAAGGCCCTCCAATTCCTCGTCGGCGCCTTCGTCATCGGTCCACCTCTAGCGGAAGGATTCGCATTGCGATACCTCATCATCGCTAAATGGGTCGAGACCCAACAACTCTCTTGGATGAGTCTACTTCAGAGAACGACCTCCATCCTTTGGACCCGTCTCTTTACGTCGGAAATGCCCACCGGCGCCTGGCTCATCGAAAACTCTCCGGTGTTAGAGTTTATAACGTGGCTAAAGACTCCCATAACCATTTTTTGTGTGCTCTGGGGTCTACGGTTCGCGGTTTCCCTTGTTTTTGGATTTCTCAAAGGCGACGTTCCAAAGGTGTTCCGGTCGATAGTGTTAATCGGTCTTGCAGCACTCACACCGATCCTAATACCGGTACCCACTACCATCTTTGACATAACAACGCCCTTCTATGTGAGATCCATGGTCATCGGAGAAATCACCCTGATAGTCTTGGCCATCTTCTTCAGCCTGCGAGAAGACTGGGTTCAACAGTCTGTTAACTACATTTTCCGACGTAAAATCCTTTTAACCGCAGTCGTACTGTTGGTTTCCATCAGCGTTTTATCAGGTCCTATCGTCGTGGCTTTTCAATATGCGCCTGCCATGGAAGGGAACTGGAAGAGCTGGGTTTGGGAACCCCAGATTAAGCCTACCGTGGAATACACCCAATGGGCCACAGGTTTACAAGACATCGTTGAAGACGATTTAGAGGTCGCCCTGAACACAGGGGAAAACCTTGAAATCCTCACTAACATTCGCGTCTTCAATGATGACGCGGCTAAACTTCGGTTGAAACCTCAGATCGGCGTGAACTGGATGGATCTAGAGAACATCGATGTGATCTGGCTAAACGAACGGGAGTATTGGATTTCCGCCCTTAAAATCGTCTTGCCTCCCACGGTCGAGGACCCGTGGCGTTCGGAGCGCTTGATTGTAACCCATTCAGAACGCATATTAGCCATTGACGCAGCCTCGGGAGAAATCTTGACCGGGCAGTCAGTATTCAACCTCTCGGAACCTGCATCACTTTACTACGGTGAGGGGGGTCTTTTTGAGTCGTCAGACATTGTCTACGTGGACATCCCTAATTTTGTCGAGAACCACTTACCAGAATACACGGGTCCGCCCACATATATTGGAGAACCGGACTACGTTCTATCGGGCTTCAACCGCTACTGGTTCTTTTCAGGAATGTTTGGGCGGGAAGACCTGCGCTGGGACTTCGCCAGAGGCGACCACGGCGAAGAAGTGAAGATGCTGTATCTTCGAGATGTTCGGGAACGCATTTCTCCCATCCTTTTGCCCGGAATGACGGTTGACGATGACCCCTACTTAGTGTCGGATGGGGAAAACTTGTACTATGCACTCTACGTCTACATCGACAGAGACATGCCTACCGAATACTTGGATTACCCCAACCGTAAAAACGTGTTTTTACGAAACTTTGCAGTCGTCCTCATCAATACCTATGATGGAAGTATTGATGGGTACCTCATGTCGGATGAGGAAAACTATGTTCTCGACTTTTATCGAGCCATGTATCCCGAATGGAACCAGCCCACTCCACCCTGGTTACAACCTCAACTGCGGTATCCCGAGTTCCTCTTTGAGCGCCAGATCGACTCAGATAACATATATCATGTCACCAATTCCGACGTATGGCAGGGAGCAACGGACTTCTTCGAGTTAACGACGGATGCGGATGGAGAAGAGATAGAGGACGTCAGATACGTTGTTTTCAGCTTGAATGAAGTCACGTATTGGGCATCATTCCGCCTCGTACAGAAGGTTGGAAATCCCGCACTGAACGTGGCAGCCATGTACGTGGCCCTTAACGGTGAAAACTTTGGAAGCACCTTTCTCTTCCGAGGAGGTAACGAAGCGGTCATTGGACCTCAAACCGCCGTAGACGCCATCAGCAATTTCAGTCCCACAAAGTCCCTCCTGAGCCTCCACCCCAACTGGGAGCCTGGAAACGTTTTGATGTATGTCGTGAATGGTACGATCCACTATTTTGTCCCCTTTTATGCGAAGACGGAGACCACGCTCGCTCCTGCGATGATGGCGAGTGTCAACGGGTTATCTCAGGCCGTGGGGTACTACGTTATCGAGAACCCTCAAGACGCTGCAGAGGTGAGATTGGGATCGGAGAAAGCCTACTTGGACTTAGTAGGGATACAGGTTGAGGTTGGAGCAGAAGAACGAAAGAACAATATTCTTGAAACCTTCGAGGACCTAGGGTACACGCTTACGACGCCACAGCAAGTCAACCCCAATGTAGCCTTCTTAGAGGGTTCTGTTAATTATCGGGAGGAGTTGGATCGACCGCAAACCGAGGCCCTTATCACTTCCTACGTTGACACGTGGGCTAAGCCGAACAATAAGAGTGTGATTCTCATGTGGGAGACGGTGGAAGCAGACGCTAGTGTACTCAACTTTGGGGTGTTAGTGAATAATGGGGGCGTAATTGAGCTTCACTACATAACCGTAACCTACACATCCGGTTAAAAGAATCGTCGTCCCCCCTTTTTGGCTTTAAAAATGTTGAGCAGGCTTCACACCATCTGGAGGAACCCAGACATAATGGCGACGACTCCCGTCATGATACCGAGCTGGGTGTAACTCAAGTCGAGGTCAGCCATCATCGCGGGGCAAAGCACGGATAACCAACAAAGAATTGTTGGCCAGCGTGGGAGAAGGCTACCGCTGCCAGGGTGCGTGTCTCCGAGTCTCCCTTTACGTTACCCTCGCTCACAGCTCACAGGTCTCCTCAAAGTTCGTTCTACGTTTCAGAACTGAGAAATAAATATTGCCCACCATTAACGATAAGACTCAGCGACGAAGCCTCCTCCATGCAGTTGATTACCGCCAAGCGACGTGTGTTGATACGTTAGGATAGACAGCGCGAACCATTCTTGTTGTTAAGAGAACCAGTAGAACAACAGATTCTCCCTCAATCGGGGTTGAAAAGAGCGGGTAGTTAGCTATCTCATTTATCTTGGTGTGAGCCCATTGTTTCAAGTTCAAGGTATGTAGAGGAACCTTTTAATCTTGAAAACGTTTAGTAGCAGACGACGATATTGTCCAAGAGTCCTGAATACGGGAGGGTCTTCTGAAACTGAAGTTACTGATTGACGAGCAGTTGCTTGGATGTGGGGCGCTCCTGAAATCGATTGGTTACCAAGTTGTGCTGGCAAATGAGACAGGTGTTCAACTGGATACCGACCTCGTCGAGTACGCTATTCAGAACGGTTTGTTTATTGTCACTGAAGATAAGGGTATGGCAAGTCTCTGCAAATTCAGAAATGTGCCGCATCTCCACCTTGACGTAACGATGAAAGCAAAGATGATCGTAGACGAATTAAAAAAGCAAAACATCGATTGGTAAGGGCTACGGCATAACAATCCTTAAAGGCGGAAATGAAAAGCAACTCAAGAAAGAACTACGTGATTTCCTCGCTACTCTCGACTCGAACAGAAATTAGAAAGAAATAAAAAAATTTTAAACATCACCTTCTTTCAACATTCGCGTGCATGGTCATTACACTGCAAGCATTTCGCAAAGCTAGATAAAGCTAGTTAGCTTTTTACTGAATGGTATTTATCAATTCCTTATATCCTATTAATTGGCTGAGTCTCTCGTGATCTATGGGTTTCATGATGTAAGCGTTGGCACCGACATTCATGGCATCTACAGCGTTTTGTAGCTCTGCATGCCCGGTAATCATTATTTTAATCATATGAGGGTATTTTAATTGAAAGATTTTGAGCACTGTTATGCCGGACATGTCTGGAAGCTTTAGGTCTATGAGAGCGATGTCAAAAAACCGTTCTCTCGCCGTCATGATGGCTTCTTTACCGGTTATAGCGGTTTCTATCCTGTACCCTTTTTCCTGCAGAACGTCACTCAGGGTCTCGAGCATGTCTATGTCGTCGTCAATTATCAGAATACTTCCATTCATTATTTTGCCTTCTTTTTGGAAATAACTCCTCAAATTCTTCACTTACTCCGTCAATAATCATTTAGCTAGTTTGTTTCATTCTTCGTTCTATATCGTAAATATTTAAAAAATATGATGGTTAGTTAGATATCTCTGATAACTAATGTAAAACTAGAAGTAGTTAGCTAACTTTGTATATAGAGTTAAATAAAAATTGTTTCGAAGCTAGCTAGTCACCTTTTTGATTCTCTGATGGTTACACAAGTTTCAGATAATGCCGTGGCTTAGCATATAACAGATTAACGGAGATGATGTAAAGCTAGCTCCATAAGCATTCGCAATGTCAATTATGTAAAAGCTAGCTATTACATTCAGGATAATTATCCCCGTTAAACTTAAAGTAGAAAGAAGTGAAGAAGTATGAGTGCCCATGCCAGAATCCTAGTTGTCGACGACGGAGGCATTAGAAAAAGTTTAGTAACAAGATTGGAAGG
>DAOVBJ010000081.1 GCA_030670615.1 Candidatus Bathyarchaeota archaeon
TGCCAAGCAATGTAAGTTTGACTCTTATCTTTCCTCTTTTTACCCTCTCTGTATCGACTAGTCCTAGCTCTTCTAGTCCGCGAGAATCTTCTGCTCCTCGAATGTGGTGGCTTAAGAGTGGTTTGCCATAACCAGAGATCTTGCTTAATTGTGCGAGGCTCTCAACCACACCTCCAGCTTTGTCTATGAACCGCAGTACGTCTTTCTTTGCCTTAGATACAATTCTGTCATAACTGAGCTTCAACACTGGTAGCATCACAAGCATCTCATCCATGATATGAAAGGCTTTGAGCCCGTTGATAAAGGCAGCCGCAACGGCAGCGCAGGTTAAGACCTTCTCTCCACCCGCCACGTTGAAAACTACGTCATCGAATTTATCTCTCTCTTTCTTCAAGATGGTAGCAACCGTTTCCAGCACACCTTCTATAGGATTGCCGCTAATAGCATATGTGTCAATCGGCATCTTCAGAGTCCGTTCAATAACAGAGGCAAAGCTGTCAATTGCATCCTTGTCTTTTGGAAGACATATCAAAGCCAACTTATGAGCTGGAAGACTTCTAATTCCCACCAAAACGCTGTCAGTGTTCGTTCCAGCGGTTGCGATTTGCAGGGTCTTTAGCAATGCTTCCACACCAACCAATTTACGAAGTTCACCTATATAATGCTTACCTCTTTAACGGTTCAAAGTTACATTTAATGGTTAAAGACATGCTTTTAATTTATGTTGAAGACTTCATTGGTTAAGAGATTTGAAAGACAAAGGATGTGAAAAATAAATGAAAAAAACATTAAGCGTCTTCGCAATACTCTTTGTTACTTTTACTTTAACTGTACCGACAGTATTAGCTGCACCACCTGAACACGTTACAGGTGACATGTTTCTCTGTCCAAGTGTCTCACCTAATAATCCCAATGGTATATGGGTTATTGGTGGAACTGGTGCGTATTATATTACCTTCCCAGGACTGTCGTCACCAAATTGGAACATGCCTGATAATTTGAATCCATTTGCAGCTGTCGAAGATAACCCAGCTGATGTATAAAGGCAGGCTCAAGTAAATGCAGGAAAAGGACTATACAATAAACTAGGTGATTATTTACCAAGCGACACCATTGCTATGGTGCTACCTGATGATGGTGAAACCTATCTCGCTGGATTTAACCTAACGGTTCCTGCTGGACAGGTTAAAGTGATACAAGGTGCTGCGGATTGGGATGGTACTGGATTTTTGATGGGCGATATGTGGATTAATGGTGTGCTTACCCTCAATATTCTGCTAAAATCTGCAGCGTTCTGGTAGATAAATCTAAGTTAACTTAAACTCTACCCACTTTTTTATACTAAAACTATCAAATAGCTAGCTACATATAATTGTCTATCTTGGCGGGTACCCTTCCTGCTACCGTTTTCAAGACGCTAATGGGTATTTTTAAGAACTTATGGGATGATTACTGGTTTTCTCATTATTTCTTTTTTCTAATATTAAAGTACTCCATACATTTCATCCGGAGCAAGGATATCGGGAAATTTCTTCCGTAGTACACAACGTGTAGCATAACACAGATGGCATGCATCAGCGTAATATTTATCGTGAGACACATCAAACTTTTCGACTAAGGCTGTGGGACCGCCTTGAATTAATGGTTCGATAATAGGATTCTCATGGGGTTCATATTCTTCAATTATTTTTGAGAAGGGTTTCCTCCATGCATTGTTAATGGAAATGCCTTGGCATACATGAACGTATCCGAAAGGATCAATGTGAATTCTTTTCGGATCGGCTAGATCTTCGTACGGACATTTTGTAAATTCATCCCACGATGCTTTATGTGCATCTTGTGTTAGTTTTGAGGCAGCTCTTCCCTTATACATTAGGTCATATATGCCTACTTTGACCCCACCAATCTCACGAGGACAGGATGATTCTGACGTCAGATATTTTATGGCAATTATCCCGACTTTCATGTTTAATTCTTTGGCAGCTTGCACTGCGTTTTGAGTCTCTTCACCCTCCCAGCTTTCTCCATGATAAAGATCGCTGCTTAAACTCAATGAAATGTTTTTAACATCGCTTATTGACTGGAGCCATTCCACAGCATCTTCTAGACATGTAGCCCAATAACAGTTCGAGAGAATCTCCACCTGAAAATCATGCTTTATGGCTTCATGTGCAGCCTTAACCATGATGGGATAATATAAAAAGGGTTCACCGCCTTCTATTGAAATACTACTCACAGTTCGCAGTTTAGTCGCTTCCATCAAAACTTTCTTGATTTGACTGAGTGTAAAAACACCTTGTATCTTAGGGCTTCCCCAAACAAAGCAGTGGTCACACTCCAAGTTACATCTATACGTTAACAGAAAGTGAATACCCTTCAATTCCAACTATGACACCAATCTACATTGATTAGTAAACATAGTTAAGTTTTTAGAAAGTATTGAGGCTAGCTAGCTAATTTTAAAATGGGTTATAAGTTAGTTAGCTTTTGAAAAAAAGGAGGTTTATGGAAGCCTTCCCTGTTTTTCTAGTTCCTCCACAATATCCTTTAAACCGAGTTCGTGGAGCTTCGCCTTTGTAGGCCATCCCGTCCAAGTATCCCAGCCGCGAAGTGTGTACAGCTCTTCAAGCGCCTTGGTAAACTTGTCCTCATCCAGCCTTATTCCCTCGGTGTCAGGTCTGTCCATAAGGTATTTCACTACTCCGCAGTTTAGGTCGTACTCCTTGGAGCGGCCCTCCCTCACCATAATCGCACGCTCTACGTTGAAAATCCTCTCACCCACTTTGTCCAACTCTGCTTCACTCATCTCCTTGCCTGTTACACTCGAGAACAGCTCGCTTTCGGCGGAGGTGTAGCCTGAATAGTCTTTTGTCATTCTGCTTGTAACCATTGGATACACTGTGTCGCAAAGTACTAGGCTGTCCTTCATGCAGCCTCGATTCTGATGCCATATAGCCCGCTGAGCCTTGTATTCGTAGGATGGATCGACCGTCTTCTCTGTGCCATACACTTTTTTGGATATTGCTCTTGCCTGGGTCTCAGTTAAGCCTCGACGAGTGTTAATCCGGGTCGCGGAGTGTATCTCGCTGACGGGATCTCTGGACTCCGTGGCCCAAATGAGCGCGGTTGTCACCCATAATGGGAAAGGCAGGGCGCTTTGAATTCCTCGACCCACGATGTGTTCAACGTAGCCATGGGCCATGTGTGTCAAATACTTATGCCCTTTTCCGAGGATATCGGCAGCCCTCGACGTTCCCTCCGCAAGGCTGTCCCCAACGCCGACCCTGTACGCGATCTTTCGGAGTATTTCGCACCAAAACGCCCCGTTGCCTATATCTATCTTCATCCCCAAGTCCTCTTCCGTGAGAAGTCCTGCGTCTACACAGAGCTTTAGCCAGGGCACGATTCCGAGGGTAACCTCCCACATGTTCACGCCATACTTGTTCCCAAGCACCGCACACTCAAAACCTGATTCGAAGTCAAGAACTGGCATGTCCTGAGGTAGTTCGGAGTACTGCTCCATGTAGTCTGGATGCGGTATCCCCCATCCTTTTCCAGTTTCATACTGAGCTCCCGTTCCACCGACCCACCGGGTTTCAACACAAGTGTTAGCAGAAGTATTCAAGTTGGGGTAGACCCTGCCCGGCACGTTTAATATGACTCTGGCAAGACCTGGAGCGCAGGCAGCGGGACATCCTGAACACGCCATCAGTTTTTGCTTATACTTGCCTTGATAAAGATCTAGCTTCGACTTTACCAGCGACTTGATCTGAGCCCCACAAAGGTCTATCGTCGCCCCTCGATGGGATATTAGCTGTATAATGCGTTTATACGCTTCCAGAAACCTCTTTGGCTCTGCAACAGTTACAGGTCCATTTCCCTTGACAACTATGGCCTTCAGGTTCTTAGATCCCATCACTGCTCCGAAACCGCCTTGTCCAGCGGCGTTCTCGGTCTCGTTGGCGATTATGGCTATCCTGGAGAGATTTTCTCCGGCGGGCCCAATTGTTATCGTCACGGCTTCTGAGCCATGTTCTTCCGCGAGCAGCTTCTGCGAGCTATAGGTGTCAACCCCCCACAGACGACTTCCATCCCTTATCTCGGCTTTCCCGTCATTTATCCAGAGATAGACCGGTCTCTCGGACCGTCCATGCACTATGACTCCATCGAATCCCGCGTATTTCAGCGTAGAACCCCAATGCCCACCCATAGAACTACGGGTGTAGCGGGGCTTAGGATAGACTTGGGGTGCCACGCCACCAAACATGATTCTTCCACCCCCGGGGACGGCTATCCCAGTCAAGGGACCCGTCATGACTATCAAGCGGTTCTCGGGGTCAAAGGCATCTATACCAGGGGGAATCTCGTCCCAAGCTATCCCGGCATTGACCCCTCTCCCACCGATAAACTCCTTGGAGTATTTCCTTGTATCCTCGTCAGATAGGCGTCCCGTAGTCAAGTCCACTCTAAGGATCTTGCCGACCCAACCAAAGAGTTCCCTCATTTTATGTCATCTTCCCTCCAAAGAAACGTATGTCAGGGCGTTTACGGGGCAGAACTCGACGCAGCTCGGTGCTCCTCCACAGAGGTCGCATTTTTCGTAGACTTTCTTTGCCGCATTTAACCGTATTATGCGGCTTTCACCATTCCACGGACAAGCTTGAGCACACACTCCACATCCAACGCACTTCTCCTCCACAATGAGCCGGGCCCCCGTCTTCTCATCTATCTTCATAGCCCCCTCCACGGGGCACACAACATAACACTCCGGTGCAAGGCACTGTCGACACACTTCCGGTGTGAAAAGTGCTTCAAAAGGGCTTCTGGAGACATATAGCCGTGAAAGGGACAAGTCAAATTCATCATTATGATGCAGCGAGCACATGAGCTCACAGGTTCTACATCCAACACAGACATCTTTATCGACCGCGATGATGTTGCTCTCAGGCACCTTTTCAATCAGGAAAGTCCTTCTGGAGCCATTACCTTTTGACATACATCCGTCACGAGGCACACTCGTACTTTAAATCATAAAAGGTTTGCTCTAGTCCAATGACGTACCATTTCCGTGAGCCTTATGAGAAACGTCTGGGCCCTTGATAGCCTTGAGAGTCAAATGTCTTCTCGTATATGGTAAAACTTTCTATAATGGGGCTAGCTGACTTAACAGAAACCCTAAAGGATTGTAAATCTTCCCGTTTGCGAAGGGGTTTTAGTTAGCTAGCAAAGTTTTTACGTGGGAGCTAGAGTCTATGACTGTAAAGTGTGAACCGCTAACTTGGGTTAAACCGACCGCTCTTATCACCTGGATCTCAATGGATCCACAAT
>DAOVBJ010000201.1 GCA_030670615.1 Candidatus Bathyarchaeota archaeon
AGTAATCTTACACCACCCTTCCAATTTATCTCAATATCCTTTTTGAGATTCATACTTACTATTTTCTCAAATTCTGCTTCATTCTCAAGTAACCAATCCATATAATAAAGTCCTTGAAGTAGAAGTGTTGATGATTTATCTTTTTTATATTCAATAATGACTGGTCTATTTTGGTTGTCTAAGGCTAAAGTGTCAATTCTACCTCCATGACTTGTAGGATGTTCACTCTTTACAAAGGTCATATCAAAAATTGTATCAAGGTTATCAAAAAATGAATGTGGTGTATCGTCATCTAGTATGATAGTTAAGTTCAGTAAAAAATCTCATCATATTTTCAAATTCAAGTGTGGGTAAGATAATTAACGTAACAATCCAACATCATAGCCGACTACTCTGGAAAAAGTAGTTGTTTAAGCGAGATGTACCCTGCTTTTTCCATAATATTCTTTACTGAAACGTATGCAGGCGAATTGGAGGGTAGATTTAACAACGAATCTCCCCCTAACACGTATTCTCTTACAGCCTCGTCATAAGCGATTTTGCCCAAGTATTTCAGTCCAGTTTTCTCCTCAGCCTTCCCACCCAACTCTTCCGGAAATTCCCTTCCTCCCACAAGATAAAAGTTTTTGAACCCTATATCCAGTGCCTCTATGATCTTGTAGGCTCTGTTAACGTGTTGAAATGCCTTCTTGGACGGATCTAGCACGTCGAATATGTCGTCTACCTGGGAGATGATTTTCCTGTTCAGATGTTCCAACCCGGCTGGGGAATCGATCAAGGTATACCTGTAATTTTTCGCTAGTGAGGGAATTACGAGCTTTAGTGCAGCATTGGGCACGCAGTAGCAGCCCTCTGTCCACTTAGTTCCAAGGGTGAGTAGATCAAAAGAGTCCGCCTCGTACAGGCTCTTTTCCCAGATCTTGGCCTCCATTCTCTCCCTTGGACTGATCCCGGTTAAGGTTCCACCTTCCTCCATAAGCTCGTAGTACAGCTCAGAAATGGTCTTTATATGCGACAAGTCCGCACCGACCATCTCGTTCAAATTTTGATCCGGATCCGCATCTATCAACAGCAGAGGCTTCACCCCAGCTTCGATGAAGTACTTGGCCATCAGAGCCACAAAGCTAGTCTTTCCTGTACCACCCCTCCCCATGGAAATGATCACTTTCATTAGACCACCCTTCCCTTGATACTGAGTTTACCCTAATTATTTAAATTCTTTCTCTTCTAAGTGCACGTTAGCTAAAGGAAACAGTGTATGGCTTCGTTAAACCAGAGTAATCAAAAAATCATTTTCTTATCCCAACAACAACATACAGACTAGCATATTTATCTTCGCTCGTATCGTAAATGCGCTTTCCTCTAATACCTAGAAAAGCCTCTTCCTTTGTGACCGTATAAAACAGTGATACATAATCTCTGATTTCTTTTGGATTGGTGTGTTTGATTCTCCTGAAGTATTCACCTGTATTCTTTATCTCTTCTCTGAAATATTCTGACTTATAATTTACATCTATGGCATCAATTCCCCAAGATCGAAGGCAGCGACGCAGAGAACGGAATCTGCACCCCCATAATAGACGAGAAGTTGACCATCCAGCAATACATTTCCACAGCTGAAGACTACATTGGGTACATTACCGAATCGCTCATAGTCCTCCTCCGGCTCCAATATGGGCTCCTCCGATCGATAGAGAACCCTTTCCGGGTGGTCCTTATCTAGAACCATTACACCAAGACGATAGACTCTCTCAAAGTCCACCCCATGATAGATGAAGAGCCATCCCTCATTAAGCTCTATAGGAGTCCCTGCAGCGCCAACCTTAAGGCAATCCCACTTCCCTTCCCTCGGCCCCGCAACAGCTTTAACATCACACCAACGCTTGAGGTCATCGGAGTAAGCTACGCAGATATCAGGATCTATGCGGTGAATCAACACATATTGTCCACGAACCCTTTTAGGGAGGAGTAACCCGTCTTTATTTCGAACACCTGGGAAGGGAAGTATCCTCTCACCCCAATTCCACCTTCTGTCACATAAATCTTCAGGATCTATGGAGGTGAGTGCTATCTGAAAATTGTTTAAGACGCGGTTTCCCAGGGCAGTATAGGCCATTACACATCGACCGTTTTGTAGAGTTAACCTTGGGTCTTCACAGCCATTCCGCTCCGCTGGTTTAGAGGGCTCATAAACGGGGTTGGCTATTCTCTCATCGATTTGGTATCCGTCTTTTGTATGTGCGTAGCCTATGCGTGAAATGTTGTCGTGGCCGATGGCGCGGTAGAGTATGTGGACACCTCCCTCTAAATAGAGGGCAGCAGCGTTGAAGATGCTGCGTGACTCCCAAGCATGAGTGCCTATCGGCTTTAGGATCGGGTTACTTTCGAACCTTTTCATCGTAGATTAACTCCTAACAGGATTCTCTTCGCTAAATCGTCTTTCTGGAAATCTCCAGAAGCTCATCGAGAATACCTCTAATGGTACAAATTCCTACGATTCGCCCCTCGCTGTCTACTACTGGAAGTCGCCTTATGTTGTTGTTCCTCATGAGCCTCCTAGCCTCTGAAAGAGAAGCGTCTCCCTTAATGGTGACCACGTTCTTCGTCATTACACTCCTAATGGGAGAGTCCAAGGGAATCTCCGTGGCCACACTTCTGATCGCATCTCGTTCAGTAAAGATTCCAATACACTTCTTTTCGTCGTCAACTATCACAATCGACCCAACATGTTTGGTGTAAAGGGCCTTAAAGACCTCAAGAATATTCGTATCCCTTCT
>DAOVBJ010000094.1 GCA_030670615.1 Candidatus Bathyarchaeota archaeon
GGAATCGATGACGGCAAAGACGTGGCCTCCGCTCAACATTCCGTCGGAACGAATATCGAAGGCGCGTATGTGTCGTCTACTCGACGAATCTGCAATGTAGAGCATGCGTTCATCAGGTGAGAGGGCCAAACCATTTGGACGATCGAAGTCATCTGCAAGTAAGGTCAAGTTTTGGCGTTCAGGATCGAAACGGAAGACGCCTTGAAAGGGAAGCTCTTGCTCTTCAGGTTGTATGCCATACGGGGGATCGGTGAAGTAGATCGTTCCATCCGATTTCACCACCGCGTCGTTGGGGCTGTTGAGACGTTTTCCTCGAAACCTTTCGCTCAAGACGGTGTAGACGTCGCCGTTCTCAAGTCGTGACAATCGTCGAGTACCATGCTCACAAAGTATTAGTCGGCCTTCCCGATCGTAGGTTAAGCCATTGGAGTTGCCGCTTGGCTCGCGAAATAGCGTGGCGCCTTTGTCAGATGACCAGGCATATATGCGGTTGGCAGGAATATCGCTAAATACCAAAACGTCGTTCACTGCGTTCCAAACAGGGCCTTCAGTGAATTGAAACCCCGTACAAAGCTGTTCAAGATGACTGCCTTCAGGCAGTATGGAAGCTAATTTTTTATTTTGACGGCTCATCGTGTTTGTCACACTCTTTACAGGCGTTATCATCCGGTTTTCTCGATACTTTCCGTTAAGCCCTTCATGTATCCGAAGGCTAAGATCTTACCGAGCATGTGGTAGCCTAAGTGGCCTCCATACCGTTTATCGCCTTCCACTGCTGGCGCGTGGTCGGGGCGCATGGGTCCTTCAAATCCGACCTCGTAGTACGCTTTCATGGCTTCAAACATGTCCACCCGCCCCGAGGGGTCATCGTGGAAGACTTCTTGAAAGCCTCCTGGCTCATGTACGGACCCCTTTACGTTTCTAAAGTGGGCGAAGAAGATCTTCTGTTTCTTGCCGAAGTGGCGTATGGCTGCGGGTACGTCCACGCCCATCTCCGCAAAGCAGCCCTGGCAGAAGTTCAGGCCGATGTTTGGGCTGGGATAGATCGCAAGCATGCGGTCAAAGGCTTCGACGCTTCGCAGTATTCGAGCGAAGCCCTCAAGGGGGGAGATGGGGGAATCGTCGGGGTGAAGGGAGATACGGACCCCAGCTGCCTCGGCTGTGGGAAGCACTCCCTTGAGGAAGAGGCCTAGGTTATTCCACATTTGATCCTCACTCACATGTCCGTACGCCGTGAGAGGCGCATTCTTCGCAAGCTCGTAGTCGAAGGCCCGTGATGTGGCCCCTCCCCTCGTGGGCTTAAAGGCAGACGTCGTCATGATCTGGTTCCACCCGGGCGGCATGTGCTGGGGTTTTATGGTACGGATACCCGCGGCACCTAAATTCTCCAGAGACTTGCAGAAGTTTTCCATCTGCTCCTCACTACCGGGCAAATTGTAAATGATCTTTTCGATGTTTGGACCGTCTTCGAAGACATCCAGTCGGAGCCCAATATCCTCAACCCGCCGCTTCATCCGTATCAAGTCGCCAAATGCCCAGATCTCAGAGTCCTCGACATTGCGTGCGTCACCATACAGCGAATGGAAGGCGCGAGGCCCACTACCAATAACGTCTGTACAACCCAGTTGTTTTGAAAGTCTCAGATTCTCCGTTTTGTACGGGCCTCCGGGAAGAGAGACTGCAAACCTCATCTTGACCATCTTAAAACCTCATTTTCGTCAATATATATTCACAGTAATAGCTGACTTATCAAAGTATTTGTCACACGGAAAAAAACCATATCCCAGCATATCGAAAAGATCAGAGGCCAAACACGCCCAGTCTCAGGTTCAGGATCTAAACAAGCCAGCGTATCCTCCCTTTGAAGCAAGTATTTTAAATAATGCGGTGTAATCACGCATTAGACTTAACTAGCTGGTCCGATAAACAGGGATACACCTACAATCATTAATCCTCAGACGGCGGGGATGGCTTTTATGGGTGAGAACTATGGTTCTGTTTCTAAGGTGAAGGGTGTAATAAGTGCCCGCAGTGTAGGAAAACGTTGAGAGTGAATAATCATAATAGGAGAGACCGCGTAAGTGCATGCAGGAGAGGGATACGGGTTAATGCAGCCTGAAATTGTTTCGTTAGGCGAACCCATGCTGGAGTTTAACGCGGAAACGACGGGTCGGCTTAAGGACGTCTCCACCTTCAAGAGGGGTTGGGGCGGGGATACGTCCAATTTTGCTGTGGCGGTGGCTCGACTGGGTAGAAGCGTGGGTTACATGTGTAGGGTGGGGGACGACGAGTTCGGGAAATGTTTTCTCGAGTTATGGCGAACGGAGGGGGTCGATACGTCTCGGGTTATAGTGGAGGAAAACGGCTTCACCGGCATCTACTTCATATCCATAAGAGAGGAGGGGGAACATGACTTCACCTACTATCGAGCGGACTCGCCTGCCAGCCGCCTCTCGATCGACGACCTCGACCCCAAATATATTGAGGACGCTAAGCTCTTCCACACCAGCGGTATATCTCAAGCCATCAGCGAATCAAGTCGAGAAACGGTGTTTAAGGCGATGGAGATCGCGAAGCAGTCTGGAGTCCTGGTCACGTACGATCCAAATCTGAGATTGAAGCTCTGGCCCATCAACACCGCCAGAGCCGTCATAACCTACGCCTTTGAGCTGGCGGACGTCGTCTTCCCGAGCATAGAGGACGTGAGAACCCTTCTGGGACCGATTTCCCCAGAAGCCGCTGCTCGCCAAATCTTGAAGAGGGGACCTAAAATCGTGGTGATAAAGCTCGGAGCTGACGGTTGTCTGGTCGTGACACGAGACCAAGTTGTTAGAAGCCCAGGATTTCGAGTGACGCCCATGGACACTACCGGCGCGGGAGACGCCTTCGATGGAGCCTTCGACGTCGGGCTTCTTGAGGAGTGGACTATCGAGGAGACCGCTGAGTTTGCCAATGCTGTGGGCGCCTTAACCACGTTAAAGAAAGGCGCTGTTGCGCCGCTACCTCGAAGAGAACAAGTCGACGAGTTCATCACATCGCAGTCCCAAAAATGAGCGATGTAAGTGAAATCAGCTAGTCATTTATGTGAAAATCTTAAGACAAGTTGTAAGTCAATTCTCTTGTTTACTTACTTTAATCTAGAGCTAGCTACGGCTAATAAAACCTTTGAGTGCGTGTGTTACTTTAGCTGGATAAATAATACGCCAAGCTTAATAGAAGTTAGGAGTGGAAGTCGGTTAGTTAACCCATCTAAATAGGTGGATGTATGGAAAGTGATGATTCTTAACGAATCTAGAGTAATGTAATTCTTCTATTGGGATAGATGTTACCTTTCCTTCTATTATTTCTGACACGAGTTTTCCACACATTGGTCCATAGCTCATGCCGGTGTGCCAAATTCCAGTCGCAAGTACAAATCCTTCTATGCCATTGACTTCGCCAATTATGGGTTTCCCATCCACCTCACAAACGGGTCGCATGCCTGCATAAGCCCTAATGATGTGTACGTTTTCAAGCTTAGGAATAACTCTGATAGCGCCTTCAGCTATGCACTTGATCGTCTCTGGCTCAGTCTGTGTTTTTGCTCCCTTTGATGGAAGGGATACTATGTGTTCTGAACGTGCCAATATATAATTATCTTCTGTAAGGTGTCGATCAATCTCGGTAGTCACCCCTAGTCTCTGGCATGGATCTGTGCTATTAGCTACAAAAGGCTGGTGAGGGTCATGCCAGAGTGGGTCATAAATGATTCTTCTATGTCTCGTAATTGATGGGGTGGGCTCTGTTACAAGAGCTGTTCCTATGGCAGGTAAGATTGGAATCACTATTCCAACCATTCTCCCAATAATAGGAGCCCACGCTCCTGCAGCGTTAACCACAAAATCGGTTTTAATATCTCCCCTATCAGTTACAACCATGCTTACTTTACCACTTTTCACCTCAACATCTTTTACTTTAGTGTTTGTGAATATCTTTGCACCGTTCTTCTCTGCAGTCCAAGCCAAACCTCGGCATACTCTGAATATGTTTATCATGCTGGTTGTGGTTTCTATTCCCCACGTTATGTCTCTAGCAACATTAGGCTCCATCATCGTCCACTCATCACGTTTAACTAAATGCAGCCCCGCCCTATCCCAAAGCTCAAGCCTTCTCTTCCATAACCCGTATTTCATCCTCTCAACATGTTCATCAGTGAAACAACGTAAAATTGAAGCTTCACTCAGGTCAATCTCACATCCAAGCTCTCCACTTTCATGCCAATCTTGATACATTTTATAGGAGCCAGCGTAGATACGGGAGTCTATTTCATTCGTAAGATCAACTTTCCGTATGGCTCCAGCGTTGGAACCAGAGGCGCATGCAGCTATCTTAGCCATCTCAACGAGAATGACTTTATAACCTGACTTTGCTAGATGGTATGCTGTGGAGAGACCTAGGATTCCCCCACCTATCACAGTCACATCTGTCTCTTCCATAAACACTCTAAATCTTCATCCCCGCTATGTCCTTCAATCTTATAGGTTTAAGAGGTGGGCGTATAGAAATTGGGGGCATTTCACCCATTTTTACACCAGTCTCTTTCGATATTAGCTTCTCAACTAAATGCTGGCATGTCCTACCCTGACATAAACCCATACCTGCTCTTGTCATCCTCTTCACGGCGTCAAAACTATCTGCTCCTCGTCGCGTGGCTCCTCTTACCTCTTTCACAGTAATATCCATGCAACGACAGATTACTGTATCTTCCACGTTCCCCTTCAATTTAGCCATTCGACTCACCCCTCACTAAGCAATTTGATTCCTCGAACCTGCTGAGCAAATTTTTTTGGCACAGTTATCGAGATAACCACTGTATGGTCAAAGGATTCTCTGTCAA
>DAOVBJ010000127.1 GCA_030670615.1 Candidatus Bathyarchaeota archaeon
TCCCGCGTAGCCGTACACCGCGTTCGTCAAGACCTTGACCACTTGTTGGCGGGCATCGAGGACACGATGCTCAGGGTCGTCAAAGCGGAGTCCATCCAGCCTTCGCGCAATCTCTTCCCGCGCGGCGAGGAGGGAGGTGAACACGTTGCTGTAGAAGCCTTTCGGCTGCTTCCGAAATCGATGTGCCACCTCTGGGGCCACATAGACACCGCTGGACGGGGCTGCCTCTCCCGTGTTCAGATAGGTGTCCGGGGACACGTTTTTCAACATCATGATGTTCGGGTACATGGATTTGAAGTCCAATACCACGACATTGTCATGGAGTCCGGGCTTCGGTTTCAAAACCGTCCCGCCGGCGTAGGGGAAGTAGGGTCGTCGGGTTCGTCGAGGAATCAATTCGTTGAGTCTGTGGGCCTGCTTCATCAGATAGGACTCTGTTCTGAAGCCGGTGGCTGCTGTTCCAACGTGATCTAGGGGAAGACCGACCAAGTTCGACAATTGTATCGCGAAGTCGAGTAGCGTCTGAGTAATCCTCAGAACGCTTTGAGTCGTTTGTAGGGAGTGGGTTAGGAGAAGCGGCCTCTTCTCACGGTCTGCCCACAGCTCCGATATTTCCATGTCGTCGACGGGGAGGCTCTCCTCCTCCTTCAGGGCCCCGAGGTATCGGGCGATGTTCTCCAAGGTTTTCACCTTGACGTCGGGTACCTCATCGGCAAACTCATAGAAGTCCACGTTGGCTCGCCCGGTCACGGAGATATGTCCATAAAGGCTTTTGTGGGGTTCACCGTTGCCTCGATCTACAAGGAGTTCGATGCCATGTCTTCGAGCGCGCTTCAAGAGGTAGGGCCACTCTGACGCGTTAACGCCATAGCCGCTTATGATGTCTGGATCAAAGTCACGGATGTATTCGACGAAGCCTTCTATGATGGCCTCATCGGAGTCGTCTGCCACCAACTGTGTTACCTCACCACTATTTGTGGCGAGGGAAAGGATCACGACGGGGTCTCTCTCTGGCTTTGGAGTGCCCTTTGCGCCGTAGCAGATGGCGGAGAAGGAGAGAATTCGGAGGGGCGGCGTCTCCGTCAACGCGATTTGTTTTGGAGGGCTCTTCGCCAGATAAACCTCGTCAACCCTGACATGGAACTCGTTCTCAATTTTTTCAACGTCAAGTTCCCACCAGCCACAGGGATTAACTTCGTGGTCAATCAAGTATTTCGAGGAGAGGCGAAGATCATCTTCCAAACACGTTTTGACGCCTTTAATCTTAGCGAGGACCCGCGTAGCTTTTCCGCATTCGTCGGCGGTGGTACACCCTATTTTGATTGCGTTAACCGGTCTGCCAAAAAACTTTTTGTCAGCTTCCCGTTCCACGGTAAAAATAGATGAAGAAGCTTTCTGTTTGTCTACTTCAGCGATCACCGAAGTGATGTCAACCCCCTCCTCGAGGAGCAGATAGAAGTAGGGTTGAAAACTCCTATTGACGACGAGAACACGACGGCCATCGCCATCGATTCCCCATAGAAGAACCTCCGACACGCCATCAACGACCTCGTCATTAAGGTCAAGGAGCCAGAACTGTAGTTTCAAGGAACCGCCTCACATCAAGATATGAAGAGGGATCGGGCTTATATTTTTCTAGTTCAAACAGTGACGCGCGTCTATTGAAGAGAGTGGTAGTAGATCAGGGCGTCTTCATCGTCATAATATCGCTCAATGGCGTGGGAGTAGATGAAGCCGTGGTCTTCGTAGAATCTTTGCGCTTCGATATTGCCTCGTCTGACCTCCAAGCGAACCGTGATCACCCCAAGGCTTCGAAGAATCTGTAACAATTCGACGATGAGGCGTTTTCCAATGCCTTTTCGTTTCTCAGAGGGATGGACGGCTATCGCCAGGATGTGTCCATGGCCTCGGTCTTCAGTGGCGATGACGTAGCCAACTGGCGTTCCAGCACGCTCTGCAACGAAAAAGGTTTCAGGATTCAAGCTATGTAAGGTCTGTAAAAAGGCATGCGGGTAGGGGTCCTTGAAGCACAAACGCTCTATCTCATAAATGACGTCAAAGTCCCCTTCAGTCGCTTTCCGAATCACTGCGTCCCCCATTAAGCCTTCCTTCACACCAGCAGTCTCGTCTGTTCACCCTCTCCAATCAACGTCTTAAAGTCCATCCCCTTCTGCAACGCATCTTTGAGGGAGATCTTATAGTTTAAGCCGGGGGTTGCCAACAGCTGATAGGGACGGATGAAAAGCCACGGCTGCCTCTGACCCTTAAACTTTATGGCGACGATGGGCTGACACCCAAAAATCTGAGAAAACTCGAGCAGCTGAGCAATGGAAGCCCCCCGAATGTACAAGATGTTCTTGTGAGTCGTCTTCACCTCAATGGCGAATTGGAGCCCCCGATCCCGTCTGCCAACGACCAAGTCAGGTCGAGGCATTTTGGTAGAAGCCCCCGATGCGGGCGCCCTCATCACGGCGAAGCCTCTTTTCCAGAGCAACCGAGCAAGACTTCTCTCGTCTTGAATTCCCCTACTCATTTTTAAGCCAACAACCAATTACTTACGCTACTATTTAGAAATACTGGTCTGTTCCGAAACCACGTAAAGGTCATCAGAGCCTTTCCATTCCCTCTAAATATATGAAAAAAGGTGAAGGACATTGGTAGCGAGGATGAGAGAAAAAACGATGCGGCTTAACGAGCTAGGAAGGGATGTGACGCACGTTAATGGGGAAAGCGGATGTGTATCCCCTCGTTCAAAGCCCTCTGTGTGGTCCATAATGTAATTAATAAGACGATTACGAAGAAAGAATCCAGATTTATCTTCAAGCTCAAAGGGTTTTTACCTTTGAAGTCGCTTCGAGGGTCAGTTGTAGAGAGGGTGTGCTGTAAAGATGTAGCTTGCGGGTAGAGGACATCGTCACGATGAGTCTTAGGTCTGAAGGGATAACCATATTTATTATATGTAATTCAGAAGAGTATAGGGGGCGTGCGTGTAATGGACTTTAATTTTTTGGTTGGTGGGGAGGCGGGACAGGGCGTTCAATCCATGGGATACATTTTAGCTCGGTCGATGGCGAAGGGAGGATACTCCGTCCTAGCAAGTCAGGATTACGAGTCTCGAGTTCGTGGTGGCCACAACTTCTTCGTGGTGAGAGTGGGTGACTACCCGGTTCAAGCCGTTTCCGAAGAGGTTAATCTTCTCATTGCCTTAAATGAGGAGACGATAAGGCTTCATAGAGGGGAGTTAACGAAAGACGGCCTGATCCTCTACGACGGTGAACGAGGTAAGATGGTATCCGCAGAGCCTGCTCTCGTCAGTGTGCCTTTTGAACGGTTGGCCTTGGATCAGACGGGTAACCGGATAATGGGCAACACGGTGGCTCTTGGCGCCGCCTTGCGCCTGGTGAAATATGACTTCGAGATCCTCTCCGCGGTGTTGCGGAAGACCTTTGGTAAGAAAGGTCGAGAGGTAGCGGAGAAGAATGTGGACGCGGCGCGGGCAGGATACGACTTCGTTCACGAGCGAGGTCCAGTGTCGTTCAAGTACCGATTAGCGCCCTTGGGGGCATCACGGAAGATGGTGATAAATGGCGGGGAAGCCGTGGCTTTGGGTGCGTTGGCGGCAGGATGCAAATTCGTGAGCGGCTACCCCATGACCCCTTCCACGGGGATACTGCAATACTTTGCGGGACAATCGGAGGCCTTCAACGTGGTCTTCGAGCAAGCCGAAGACGAGATAGCTGCCATAAACATGGTTCTTGGGGCGTCCTTCGCTGGCGTACGGGCGATGACCGCCACGTCTGGGGGCGGATTCTCCCTCATGGTAGAGAGCCTGAGTTTGGCGGGGATGACCGAGACGCCTGCAGTGATCGTTTTAGGTCAAAGGGTGGGTCCAGCCACGGGCCTCCCCACCCGGACGGAGCAAGGCGAATTAGAGTTCGCCATCCATGCGGGGCATGGCATGTTTCCCCGGGTGGTCTTCGCCCCCGGAACGGTGGAGGAAGCCTTCTACCTGACGGCTAAAGCCTTTAACCTCGCGGAGAAGTATCAGGTTCCGGTCATCCTCTTG
>DAOVBJ010000034.1 GCA_030670615.1 Candidatus Bathyarchaeota archaeon
GGCAGATTGAAAAAGCGTTAAGGATCAGCGACCTCCACAAGCTGGAGGCGTTTACCTGTTCTCAGCCCCGCTACAACCTTCTTGATCGAGCGGTGGAACGGGAATTGTTGCCCCTCTGCCTCGAAGAAGGCATCGGCGTGATTCCCTACAGTCCCCTCGCCGGGGGCTTCTTAACCGGTAAGTATCAGCCAGATGCGCCACTGCCGGAAGGCAGTCGAGGGCAGCTTCGACCAGACTGGATGAAACAGTATCAGACCGATCGTAATCTCCGAATCATCCGCGCGTTACGCAGCGTCAGTGAGGAAACCGGATTAAAGATGAGCCAGATCAGCCTCGCGTGGCAGCTAGCCAATCCCGCCATCACGGCACCAATCATCGGCGCGTCCCGCATCGAGCAACTCGAAGAAAACATTGAAGTCGTCGATCAACCTCTCCCAGACCACGCGTTGCAGCGGATCAATGACGTGAGTAAGCCGGAGTGGCTCCTACAACAAGAAGCCCGAAGAGCCAGAATGCGAAGATAACCTCAAGGACACCAAAGCTATGGAAACGCGCAACGAAAAACCCCCTTGGGAGCCACACGAGGTTTAAGGCGACTTCCATGGAGTACACATTACTCGGACGCACGGCCTTAAAAGTCAGCAAAATGGGATTAGGCTGCGGGGGTCCAAGCCAGATCGGGCAGCGATATGGTCGAAGTGTGGAAGAGTCTGTGGCCGTGGTCCGACACGCCTTGGACTCAGGAATTAACTTCATTGACACGGCGGAATCGTATCAAACGGAGGCCATTGTGGGTCAAGCCATTCGCGGCTACGACCGAGAATCGTTGGTGATCTCCACTAAAAAATCGACGTCCCGCCCGATTACCGCCAAAGACGTAGAGACGAGCTTGGAACGAAGTCTAAGCCGGTTAGGCACCTCCTACGTCGATATCTATCACCTACATGCCCCCGCCCTCAGGGATTACGCGTTTATCGTAAAAGAAATCGTACCCACGCTCCAGCATCTGAAGGCAGAAGGAAAGATCCGGTTTCTTGGCATCACAGAGAGATTTAACCACGAACCCCAGCACAAGATGCTGCAAAGAGCCTCACAAGACGATTTTTGGGATGTGATGATGGTGGGCTTCAACCTGTTAAACCAGACTGCCCGGAAATACGTTTTCCCCAAAACCATGAAGAAGAACATCGGTGTCTTGATCATGTACGCAGTTCGACGCGCCCTCAGCCAACCCGAACGACCTCGACAGGGCATTCAGGAATTACTGAAAAACAAGCAAATCGATCCCTCGGATCTTGATCGCGATAATCCGCTGGGCTTCCTCATCCATCCCGATGGCGGCGCCGTGAGCTTGACCGATGCAGCGTACCGGTTTTGTCGGTATGAGCCGGGAACCCACGTGATTCTCTCAGGCACCGGAAACATCGAGCATTTAACGGAAAACATCGAATCCTTCACCAGACCACCGCTTCCCGAGAGCGATATACGGAGGCTTAAACACGTCTTCAGAAACGCCGATTCCATCACCGGACAGTAATGGCCTTTCGTGAAGCTACGACGAGCCCCTACATCTCCACGGAACACGCGAATACGTTCCCAAAGACCCAGAAGAGCCCAAGGGGAAACCTCGAAGAAGGACTACGTTATTCCCCCCTCAATACGGTGGCGAATGAACACTCTCTAGCTACGTGGTGTTTAAGAGAACTATCTCTAAGAGGCTAGAGTTATAAAGCACAGAGCGAAATAGCGTGTCGGAGGAAAAGTGCTTATGAAGCAAACGGAACAGCAGTTTGAGAAACGAATTGAGAAGAACGTCTCGTTGAAGTATTTGCTCTATTTGCCGCCAAAGTATGAGACGGAGGGTACGTGGCCACTGGTTCTTTTCTTACATGGGATGGGTCAACGAGGAGACGACTTAGACCTTATAAAGAAGCACGGAATCCCCAAGATTGTAGAAGCACACGATTATCCCTTTGTCGCGGTCTCACCACAATGTACTTCCGAGTCCCAGTGGACGATGGAGTTAGACGCGCTTCATGCCCTAATCGTGGAGGTCGTGAAGTCCTACGCCATCGATAGATCACGTATCTACCTGACCGGTTTAAGCATGGGCGGGTATGGGGCGTGGCACTTGGCTGAAGCCTATCCCCATCTCTTTGCCGCTATTATTCCCATCTGTGGAGGTGCTCGGCCGATGATAGGTTTTCCCGAAAGGATCAAGGTGCTGAAGGACACTCCGATCTGGGTATTCCACGGTGCAAAAGATGATGTGGTTCCCCTGAAAAACTCTCAAGACCTTGTTGATGTGCTGATTAAGCATGGGGGAAACGTTAAATTCACGATCTATCCTGACGCGGGTCACGATTCGTGGACCAGGACCTATGAGAACCCCGACGTGTTTGCGTGGCTCATGACACAGAAAAGGCAACTGGATTAATACAGTCAAGAAAGAGACTTCACCGTTCTACAAGAGTTCGCTAGCGATCGACCGAGCATAGTAAAGACGCGAAGCGCTTACGGTATATGTTGCGGTGGAAGCTAAAATTGGCTGGCTAATATTTATTACATTAAACGATATTTAGCTCGTATCAAAGAGGTGTTGGAATGGGATTTAAAATTAAATCTATTCATGCTCGAGAGATCTTTGGTAGACAGAACTTTCCGGCTATTGAGGTTACAGTAGTAACTGAGGATGGTATTTCTGGAACAGCAGTTGTTGCAAGTGGGGCTTCGGTGGGAAAACATGAGGCCTCTTTCGTTTTAGATCTTGAGAGATATAATGGTAGGGGAGTTTTGAGAGCTGTTAATAACGTTAGCGAGATTATTGCCCCTGCATTAAAGGGGATGGATGTGACTAAGCAGAGAGAAATAGATGATGTGATGATTGAACTTGATGGTACTCCCAACAAATCAAGATTGGGAGCTAATGCGATGGTGAGCACCTCTGCCGCTGTTTTAAAGGCTGGTGCTAAAAGCCTTAAACTGCCGTTGTATCAACACATAGGTGGTTTAAACGCGTGTATTATGCCCGTTCCATGTGCAAAGGCTGTGGGCGATCAAGGCACAAGATATGGTAAAGCCCAAGAAGTAATCCATGGAAAACCAAGCTACTCCTTCCTATGTTACGGATTTAAGTCTTTTTCAGAAGCTGCATATGCTGGCTGGCGTGTTCAACAAGTTTTTCTCGAGATTTTGAAAGAAAAGGGGTTTGATCTGATATATTCCTACGGTCTTTTCATTCCAGTTCTTTTTGGAAAGCTAAATAGTGATAGGACGCTTTGGGAAATTTTCACGAATGCAATAGAGCGAGCGGGGTATAATGGTAAAGTTGGGATACAGGTTGATGTAGCTGCTGGTACGTATTATGAAAGTGAGAAAGACAAGTATGTAGGCTTATTCTCGAGGAAAGATAAGACACGGGAAGACCTCATCGAGTTATATAAGGACATGGTGGCGACCTATCCCTTTATGATCTTCGAAGATCCATTAAACGACGACGACTTTGAGGGCCATGCCATTTTAACGAAGGAGCTGGGAGTAGAGATCGTTGGCGACGACCTCACTGTAACTAATCCTACACGAGTCAGAGAAGCCATTGATTCAGGCGCAGTGAACACGATGTTGTTGAAGGTTAATCAAGTAGGCACCATAAGCGAAGCCTTTGAAGCTGTTCAGATGGCCTACCAGAATGATCTTGGTGTAATGCCCTGCTCTAGCAGGGGTGAAGGAGAAGCCATTGCAGACTACACAGTTGGCTTACTAGCAAAACACATGAGGGGCGGCTCTACCTCTAATAGGCTTTTGAAAATTGAAGCTGAATTAGGTAAAAGAGCAAGATTCCTAGGGAAAGCAGCGTTAAAGGTGAAGTAGATAGCTTCGAGGCTTCCCTTGCAGACGCCTTATCCAGCCTGGTTTGATGATAGCTGATGATAATAAAGAATATGAAGACACTGATCTCCCACGGCAACGTAAATGGAAGGAAAATAGTCTTAGATATGCTGGAGAGCGGTCTAAAAGCAACCGATCCATATACGAACGCGAAAAAACTGATCAGAATACAAGATAACAAACTAATAATCGGCCATAAAGAATTCCCAGTGAAAGACTCAGAGGGACAGGCATTAGGTTCGAAGTCATTAACCTTCAATCTGTCAAATATGGGGAATATCTATGTGGTGGGAGGAGGAAAAGCCGCTCAAAGAATGGCTAAGGCGATTGAAGATGTCTTGGGTGATAGGATTACGGAAGGCCATATATGCGCCAAAAAAGGCGAGTCAGTTGAGCTGAAAAGAATAGGCGTAACCCTTGCAGGTCATCCAATACCCGATGAAGACAGCGTTAAAGGGGCTAATATCATATTTGGAATAGAGAAAAAGGCGAAGAAAGGCGACATCGTATTCTTGTCAGAGTCCGGTGGCGGTACAGCTCTAATGACTTTACCTAGCCCCGGTTTAACCTTGAAAGACATCCAAGAGGTAACGCAAATGCTTTACTTTGAATGTGGGGCTTCGATCATGGACACGAATGCTGTCAGAAGTCAACTGGTGATTTTGAGAGGGAGACACACGAGAAACGTAGGCGATGCTACTCTCATTAGATTTAATACAGCTCCTACTCCACCGGGTCTACGTGAACGTTCTTATGTGAGACGATACCGTGGGAGGCGTGGATATCAGGGTGCTATTGACGTCCTAAAGAAGTATCGTCTATGGAATAGGGTTTCACAGTCCGTTCGAACATGCCTCGAGAAGGCTGACCCGAGATACGGGAGTATAATGCCTGGTGAATTAAAGGGAAAACCCCAGTATCATTATCGGGTAATAGGCCCAGAGGATATGTTGGAGGCAGCTGAGAAGAAAGCTAAAGACATGGGAGTAAACGCAGTCATTATCGCCTCAAGCCCTGACGATATCGAGGCTCGGGCCTTTGGCAAAACCCTGACTTCTATTGCCTTGGAGATAGAGGTTTATAGCAGACCCTTCAACCCACCGTGTGCCCTTATAGCCGGTGGTGAGCTACTAGTTAAAACGGGAGAAACATCTGGGATAGGTGGTCGAAATACAGAGTTCGCTCTATCAGCAGCACCAATGATAGATGGGAGTGAGAACATCGTTATAGCGTCTGCAGACTCTGATGGAACAGATGGCCCCACAGACGTTGCTGGCGGCATAGTCGACGGATATACCATGAAAAGGGCTAAGGAAGCCGGTGTTGATGTATTGGAAGAGTTGAATAGACACAACTCCTTCGATGCACTAAAGAAACTTGGAGACACCATCATTACGGGGGCACGCGGTACAAACGTTCAAGACCTTCGCGTCATATACATAGGAGACTAATATAATTGAAGCCATCACTCTCATTGATAAAGCAACGAACACTCTGACTACGAAGGCATATCCTAGACAATATGGAAAGCTAGCTTACTGCCCTATTAGCTAACTAAAGAAAAAGAGGTGTTTAGCTGTTTGTGGTGGTGGCTTGTTACTCGCGTTTCTTCGTCTCGTGGTAGAGATACTCGATGCTGTTATAAATGATCAAGCCTTTTTTTATTTTGAATGTTGATTTTGACTTTAATCGTATATATCAGAGATAAGGCTGGCAATCCGTTAAAATTAGAGGTTTTTAGGCCATGAAAGATAATCAAAGTCTTACAGAAATCAATGAAAACCTGTTATCATATTTAGGCTCTGAGCTTGATAATCAGCAATTAACTTACATGTCGCTGCCTACGCCTGTGAAGGGGGGCTTTGACACTCGTATCTTCCGCTTTCAGTTGAAGGGAGCATCTTCCGAATTATCTCGACCTCTGATTTTACGATTATTCGGGAAGTCGAGTCAAAACAGGGCTATATTCGAGAGTGCGGTTCAGAATGCAGTAGCAAGCTCTGGATGTCCAGCTCCTCAAGTCTTCTTCACCTGTACTGATGAATCTGTTTTAGGTGGAAGTTTCATGATTATGGAGCTTATGCCTGGACAGATCATGGCAAATATGCCTGTAAATATAATTTCTGAAATGCTGGCGAAGGCTCATCTCCACCTGCATAGTATTGACGTAGAGTCCGTTAGAAATGCTCTTGAAGTTGCTGGGATACGTCAAGACAGGTATTCTGTTGAAGGGCGATTGGGTTGGCTTGTTGAAGGAATAGAAGCTCCTGGGTTTGAGTGGCTTCAATCGGGGTTAAGGTGGATTGTTAAGAATCGTCCAGAGGATCCTGACAGGTTGGTCGTTTGCCATGGAGATTTTCATCCTTTTAATATCCTTACAAAAGATAGCGAGGTTAGTGGGGTGCTGGATTGGTCTGGTTTCTTAATAAGTGATCCAGCCTACGATATCGGTATCACCCAAGTACTTGGTAACGTGGCTGCTCCATCTCTTTTTCCCGAGATAAATTGGATTCAAATATTCAATCGTTATTACGATTATTATCAGAGGGAATGCCCCATTGACCCTGTACGAGTTGAGTATTACGAGGCATTTAGATGCTTATGGGCCTTGCTTGAGGGAGCTGAAGGCCATGCGGCATGGGGTCATCCAGAGACCATGAGGAGGTTGTCAGAGCACTTTGAGAAGATAACCAGTGTACGTTTAGCCCTTCCCAAAGCGTCTATGTGAAGTCTCATAGGATAAGCTAGCTATCCTCGTAATATCTATCTATTAAGAAAAAGGTCAAAAGTAAGGGGTAATGCAACTTCATTAGCTAGCTTAGGATATATGGAGGGTTATCTCATTATCCTTTCTACGTCTATTTCGAGGTTTCTGCAAGTTTCGAGAATGCTCTGCCACGACCTCTCGTCTACAGGTATTCCCTCTTTTCTCCTCCTCTCCATCGCCTTATGCTCCCTTTCCCCTGGCAGCAGAACCTCATCGAACCCGGGTCTGACGGGGGATGACTTGACCTCAGCGACCAGTCGATCCACCTCGTCCTTGAAGTCCTTCACTGGTACGAATGCTTCTATGTTGAGAGCGGTCATGAGTGCTCCCTGCCCTCTCGCCCTTGACCCAGTTCCTGAGAGGTTTAATGCTCCACCCAGGATGTCTATTGCGAGGTTTATTCCGTAGCCTTTGTATGTACCGAAGGGCAGTAACGATCCGCCTGTCCTCCAGAATTCATTGATGTTCTCCAAGGTTACGTCGTGACCCTTGACTGGGTTTCCCTGTCGGTCGATCAGCCAACCCTCGGGGATTGGCTTCCCCTCTAAGAGGAGTGTCTGAACGTGTCCTTGGGCGACTATTGTCGTTGCGAAGTCCAGGACTATAGGGTACGTCTTGCCAGCAGGGAATGCGAGGCTCATGGGGTTTGTTCCAGTAACGGGCCTCGTGCCCCCCCACGGAGCACAGACAGGGCCTTCCCGCGCAACAGCTATCCCTATCATATCGCTCTCCACAGCCATCATCGGGTAGTAGAAGAGGTTGGTGATCCACTCACCGTTGACGACGCTGCACGAGGCGATTCCTTGCTTCCTCGCCTTCTTCACAGCTATCTCCATCGCCCTTTTAGCAGAGACAGGTCCCCATGCACCGCCAGCATCTAGTAGAGCTGATGCTGGAGCCTCTTTCAAAACCTTCATTTTTGCCTTAGGTCTTTTTTTTGTAAAGGTTGGTAAGACCCTGACACCGTGGGAATCAATTCCACGTAGGCTACCCGTGACCAAGACGTCGGTGATGGTTTCCGCGTCTTCTTTTGAGGCTCCTGAGGCTCTTATCATCCTTATACCAAGTTTTCTCCATCTATCCTCGGGAAAAGTAGGCATTAAATTCACTTCCAAAACGTCTCTTCAATGAATAATATTATTATCAATGCTATTAAATGGCGAGGTTTATCAGTGTACCTTGTACCCTGGTCCGCGTAGGACATTCCCCGGCAGAGAACCAGTGTGCTCACCACGGTCTATGACGATGGTTCCGTTGACGAATACGTATGGGATGCCCTCTGGATACATGTGTGGTTTCCTGTTCGCTGGACCTGGATAGGGCGCTTTGTCCGTAACTCTCTCGGCGTCGAAGACGACCAAATCCGCCCACATGCCCTCCCTTAAAAGACCACGAGCCTTCAACCCAAGCCTCTGAGCCGGCAATGACGTCATCTTCCGGACAGCCTCCTCCAGGGTCACTATCTTCACCCCAACTTCCTCAGGCATATCAAATCGAGTCACACCTC
>DAOVBJ010000145.1 GCA_030670615.1 Candidatus Bathyarchaeota archaeon
CAATCTCTCCCTTTATTCTTAGATTGTCTGTTTGCTTTTGTAGGACGATGTATTCGATGAAGTTTCTCCAATTAAGATAGAACTCCCGTAGCTCTTGGAAATCTAAGTCTTTGTCTATGCTAAACCCCAGAAAGTAATTCCTAGCGTAATTCAAACGCGGTTTGTCATTATAATCATAAAGCTCTTTCCTGAATTTTTCTTGTAACGACAATTCTCGGGCTTGTAGCTAACAGCCCAACCGTCACAACAATTCACTAATCGCATTGAAAAAAAGGGAGGAACGGTACATTGGACGCGCGCGCTAACTTCTCGCATCATATATTTTTCATGATTATTGAAGAGAAAAGAAAGATGTGTGTTAAATTGTTCCCGTTTGTCACCTCAAAGACTTCAAATATAGCTTTTTTAGTTACGCCTCCTTATCATGAGTTGAGGAATGTGACTTAGAGTTGAAGTACAAGAGGTTGGGAAAGAGTGGAGTAAAGGTATCTGAGCTCTGCCTCGGTACGATGATATACGGTAGACAGGTCGATGAGGCTGCGTCTATTAAGATAATCAGACGAGCTGTTGAGCTGGGAATAAACTTCATAGACACCGCGAATGTGTATGTTGAAGGACGGTCCGAAGAGATAGTGGGCAAGGCAATTAAGGGAATGCGAGATGAGATAGTCTTAGCGACTAAGGTACGGCATCGGATGGGCCCAGGACCCAATGATGAAGGCTTGAGTCGGAAGCATATAATGAAGAGTGTCGAGGACAGTCTCAAGAGGCTAAGGACGGATTATATCGATCTATACCAGTTACACAGACCCGATCCAGCCACCCCCTTGAAGGAGACTCTTTTCGCCCTAGACGATCTTGTTAGCGATGGAAGGGTGCATTACATTGGTTCCTCTAACTTCTCTGCTTGGCAGATAGAGAAGGCCCTCAGGATTAGTGAAGTATACGGCTTGGAATCCTTTGTCAGCTCTCAACCACGTTATAACATAATTGATAGAGATGTTGAGCGGGAGCTTCTACCCCTCTGCCTGGAGGAAGGAATCGGCGTCATACCATACAGCCCTCTTGCAGGAGGATTTCTAACGGGTAAATACCAACCCGATAAGTCTATGCCTGAGGGAACCCGAGGTCAGCTGCGTCCTGAATGGATGAAACAATATTTCACAGAGCGTAACCAAGCAATCTTACAAGAATTAAAAAGTCTTAGCGTGGAGACAGGCTTGAAGAGGAGTCAGCTCAGTCTTGCTTGGCTCTTAGCAAACCCCGCCATTACCGCTCCAATCAATGGCGCCTCTAAGCTAGAACAATTGGAAGAGAACATCGAAGTAGTTGACAATCCTCCACCAACCCAAGCCTTGGAACGAATAAGTGAGGTCAGTAAGCCAGACTGGCTCCGTCAAAAAGAGACGCGTGAGGCTCAGAGCAGAGCCTTCCAAACGCAACGCATTAATTATTGGAAGAAAAAACAAGCATCATAAAAAAGCAAGAGCCTCTCATGTGGCTGTAACCGTCAAAGCCATACAAGGAGTGATAACAGGCAGCGACGCGCGCTCTGACGTGTTATAGCTAGCTATCTTTATCCTCGTCCTATTAACGTACGCAATCTACAGGAAACCCAAATAGATCAAAGAATCGTAAAAGACTCGCTTTCACTTCATAAACGCTCCTAATTTCAACGGCTAACTAGCACTAGTCCTCTTAACCATCCCACTATTCTTACTCAAAATACGAAACATTTCTTATATACTCGCATTAGTTTTTGCTGAAGGATCACCCTAAAAAAGACTTAAATGACTAAGGAGACATCAGCATCATAGGAGATACTGTATTTTGGCTAAGATGAAAGTATTGTATCCGTGGCCGGGTAACACACCACTCGAGTATCGAGTGTCAGCCGACCCCGTGATGAAGCAGTTGAAACAAATAGCTGACGTAGACAACGCTCCCCACCCCCGAACAAAGGACGGATGGGTCGCGAAGCTCAAGGATGTCAACGTCGCTGTAAACGTCGGGCGAATTTGGAGTTGGGACGAGTTCCTCGACGCAGCCCCCAACCTGGGGATGGTTCAGAACTCTTTCGTGGGATATGACAACATTGATGTCGCGGCATGCACTAAACGAGGGGTCTTAGTATGTAACATCCCTGAAGATATGTCTGAGGCAGTAGCGCAGCAAGCCATGGCCCTCATCCTCGATGTATCGAAGAAAGTGACGTCAGTTGACCGGGCGATACGGCGGGACCGAGGTTGGGTATGGGGTAAAATAGACGTTGTAGGCTTCGAATTGTGGGGGAAGACCTTAGGCATAATCGGCCTGGGAAACATTGGTGGAAGAATCGCGATGAAACTCCGCGCAGCCTTCAACATGCGCATCCTTGCCTACGATCCCTTCCTTGTGCCGTCGGGAGCTCAACGCTACGGGGCAACCTTGGTTGATTTACCCACTTTGGTGAAGGAATCCGATGTCATAAGCGTAAACTGCTTGCTCACACGGACCGGTCCGAGTCCAACATACCATCTGCTGGGCGCCAAAGAGTTTGAAATGATGAAGAAGACCGCGGTTGTCGTGAATACGTCTCGGGGTGGGGTGATCGACGAGTCCGCGATGATTGTGGCCCTTATAGAAGGTAAGATTGCTGCGGCTGGGTTGGATGTATTCGAGACGGAGCCGATAAACGCCGACAATCCTCTCCTAGATCTGGATAACGTCGTTCTTACGGCCCACCAATCCTCGTCCTCCGTAGAAGCTCGTATCAGGACCCCCGCTAGCGGCATGGAGAACGTAATCCGACACGTCCAAGGCAAGACCCCTCTCTTCGTCAGGAATCAAGCCGTGCTATACGCGAAGAAATAGCAAAAGACGCGTGTCTCGGAACCTCATCCCCCTCTCTTTTTTTTCAATGCACCGTTCATTGAAGAGTCCCGTCATATTTTCTTTAGCAAATTCATTAGCGCACACGCTAGCGATTCGCTTTGGAGCTCTTCTATGCTCTTTCGTTTCAAGGCTTGATTAAGTGTGTTTATTTGGATTATTCAGGAGTGATGACGGTTCTGTGAGGCGTTGTGAGGGCTTGTTAGCGCGCGCGCCAATCATTAGAGCCTCTAAGCTCGAACAAGTAGAAGAAAACGTCGAAGTAGTCAACAATCCTCCACCAGCACAAGCCTTAAAACGAATAAGTGAGGTCAGTAAGCCAGACTGACTCCGTCAGCTAGAGGAACGTGAAGCTATGAGTAGAGCCCTCCAAACGCAACGCCTTAAACTAGCTAGAAGGGTGATAAGTAATTGCTGGCTTTTCAGTCATCTTGCTCACTTGCATAAGGCGTTATATATTTCATTACCAAGAAACATATGATGACGAAAATTGCAGCGAGTGCTGATACGGTTGCGAGTTATCCAGGTCTGGGTTGAGCTTTTATGTATGGTTTTGCAATTACCTCGTGAAGGTCTAGGTCGAGAAAGTTGGTGGTATCAGCTGATCTTATCAGAATAGCCGTATCAGCACCCCTTGATGAACCTCCAATGGACACAACATCTAACTAGCTACATGGCGTTAGTATTCGATTTTGTATGAGACTACGCAAAATCTTTATTCATCTAAAAGCCTTTTATTTTTGGTGAAGGACTTATGTTTGGTTATGCTGGA
>DAOVBJ010000122.1 GCA_030670615.1 Candidatus Bathyarchaeota archaeon
GGATAAAAGCTCCGATGCAGCATCGCGGTGAGATTGACGCCGCCGATGTTACTTATCAGGTCCATGAGGCGGTTGTCCCGATGAAGTACAATCGATTGCGGGAGGCAGGCAGGATAAATGAAGCGCTGGGCATCGTCCGGGACGCCAGGGGCCTGTATCGCCTCCCCAACCCCAACATCCTTATTGGTTCTAATTACTGCGATGTGGGCTTCGAGTTGGATAGTCACATCAATCACCTAGTCGTTCTCTCTGCCCTTGATAACATGATGAAGGGTGCGTCTGGCCAAGGCGTTCAATGCTTGAACATCATGCTCGGTGTGGATGAGCGAATGGGCTTAACAAATCTTGGGTTCCACCCCACGTGATGTACCATGTTGCTTGTGGCGAAAGCTGGCGGAAACGTGCTGAAAGACGGGGTTCCCAAACCCATCATCCGCGACATCGCGACCACCGTTTCCTCCCATCGACTGGTCTTCGTACACGGAGGAGGCGTCGAAGTAACCGACATCGCTACTCGGCTGGGTAAGCCCCAGAAGTTTGTGGTCTCCCCCAAAGGTTTCAGAAGCCGTTACACTGATCGGGAAACAATTGAGATCTACACCATGGTCATGGTGGGGAAGCTCAACTCCCAGATCGTCACTGCTCTCGAAAGCCATGGCATCTCCTCAGTGGGCCTCTCAGGGTTGGATGGACGGCTCATCCAAGCCACGCGTAAGAAACGGCTCATCATCATGGATGAAAGGGGACGGAGACGGGTGATCGATGGCGGCTACACGGGAACGATAAAAGAAGTGAACACGACGCTTCTCAACCTCCTCTTAGAGAGCGGGTTTGTGCCCGTGGTGGCTCCCGTGGCCTCCAGCGAGGAATTCGAGCCATTGAACGTGGATGGAGATCGAAGCGCGGCCTACATCGCAGGCTTTCTGAAGGCCGATAAACTCATCCTGTTGACGGACGTGGAGGGTCTAATCATCGATGAACGGGTCGTGACAAAGCTGAACGCGCATGAGGCACGGGAGCTGCTTCCGAAGATCGGCCCGGGAATGATTACCAAGATCTATGCTTCCCTAGAGGCCCTTGACATGGGAGTTGACGAGGTCATCATCAGCTCAGGCCTCATCGAAAAGCCTATTTCCTCTGCAATCGTAAATAAATGTGGAACGGTGATTAGACGTGAATGAGAAAGAAATAATTGACATCGAACAGACATGTATGGCAAACACCTATTCAAAGAGACCCGTGGTCATCGTAAAGGGCCGGGGCTCCACTTTGTGGGACATGAATGGACGTGAATACATTGACTGCATGGGCGCCTACGGCGTCTGCGTAGTCGGCCACTGTCACCCAAGGGTAGTCGACGCCATCCAGCAGCAGGCCGCAAACCTCATCGCCTGCCATAGCTCCCTCTACAACGATGCCCGGTCAACCTTTCTGAAGAAAATCGTGGACGTCACCCCGAAGGAGTTGAACAAGGCCTTTCTCGCCAACAGTGGAACGGAGACGGTGGAGGCTGCCATCAAGCTAGCGAGGAAGCATACGGGGAAGACCGAGATCATTGCCTTCATGGGTGGCTACCACGGAAAGACGTTTGGCAGCCTTTCAGCCACGTGGAACAAGCGGTATCGAACGCCCTTCGAACCCCTCGTTCCGGGGTTCAAACACGTTCCCTACGGGCGTTCTGAACGGGTTAAGGACGCAGTGACAGATGAGACCGCTGCCATCTTAGTCGAACCCATTCAAGGAGAAGGTGGGATCAAGGTTCCTCCAAGCGACTTTCTCAGCGAGTTGCGGGAGATCTGCGACGCGAAGGGGGCTCTCCTGATATGCGACGAGGTTCAAACGGGGTTAGGCCGAACAGGGCGATTCTTTGCCAGCGAGCACTTCAAAGTCGTACCCGACGTGATGTGTCTCGCCAAGGCGATAGGCGGTGGTGTTCCCATAGGCGCAATGGTTGCCAAGGAGGACGTAATGGCGTCTCTGAAGCTGGGTGACCACTCCAGCACCTTCGGAGGTAACCCTCTGACCTGCGCAGCTGCCTCCGCGGCCGTGGATGTGGTGGTTGAGGAGCGGCTTCATGAGCGGGCAGCTCGTCTTGGAAAGTACTTTATGTCGAGGTTGAACGAGCTACAGGAAAAGTACAGAGTTGTGCGGGAGGTTCGGGGAATGGGCCTGATGATCGGCATGGAATTCCGCTTCGACGTGTATAACCTCATTCTGGGCTCCTTAAAGCAAGGCATCCTCGTTTTAGACGCTGGGAGAAACGTGCTCCGCTTCCTACCTCCTCTCGTCATTTCGAGAGAGCAGCTAGACCGCGTGATCGAGGTCTTGGACTCGGTGATTGGGGAGGAGGAACGTGCGAGAGTACGCCGTTGACCTCCTCCAAAATATGCTCCGCCTCTACAGTCCCACGGGAGAGGAGGAGGTGCTCTCCCGCTTTCTAGTCGAAGAAATGCAGAGGCTGGGGCTTCGATCGTGGCGTGATGAGGCGGGTAACGCCGTCGGAGAATTCGGATCCGGTGAGCCCGTCATACTCCTCTGTGGTCACATGGACACGGTTCCCGGTGTGCTCCCCATAAAACTGAAGGACGGGAAACTCTACGGTCGGGGTGCTGTGGACGCGAAGACTCCCCTCGCCGCCATGGTTGTGGCGTCTTCCCTCCTCTTCAAAGAGGGGTTTTTGGGTCGGATCCTACTGGTTGGGGCCGTTGAGGAAGAGGGAGTGGGGCGAGGCGTGAAGCACCTCGTCGAAAAGGGGGTGACCGCTGATTACGCGATTTTCGGTGAGCCCAGCGGCGTCGAAAACATCACCATCGCCTACAAGGGAAGCCTCCACCTAAAGATTGCTTGTGAAACAACGACAGGGCATTCATCGGCTCCCTGGCTCTACAAAAACGCCATCGAAGAAGTCTTCAAAGTCTATGAGTGGATTAAAGGCGTTCAATTCACCCAAGAGAAAGCCGAGAGTCGATTCTACTCCGTCACCTACTCCGTCACTAAAATCGAGGGCGGCAACGAGTTTTCCACAATTCCCTCCAGCGCGGGCCTCCACATCAACATGAGAGTTCCTCCCACCCTATCCATTGAGACGGTTCTAGACGAAGTTTACAAGGTGGTTGAGGACTACCGGGGTGAAAACGTCGGAGTGGATGTGCGTCTATCGGTGATAGATTCCTGCCCCCCCTACGAGGCGGACAAGAACTCACTCCTAGTCCACTCCATAGCCTACGCCATCCGACGCGTAAGGAAGAGTCAAGCGGTCTTAGTCAGGAGAACGGGGAGTGGTGACATGAACCTATTTGGGTCTGTGAGGCGCGTTCCCGTTGTTACGTATGGGGCGGGGGACGCCCATCTGGATCACACGCCCGACGAGTACGTCGTGGTCGATGAGTACTTGGACAGCATTAGGATTCTCTGTGAAGGCGTGAAGAAACTCAGGGAACTACACCTCAAAACCACGAGAAACAGGGGAACAAAGTAGAGGCCGCTGAGTCATCAGAACATGCGAACGGAAACGCAAAGGGTGCAGAACCTTAAAAACAATATAAACTTCGATGATAATACAGTGTGAATCCACTCACGTCACACCGTGAAATATGGCGATCGAATATGGATATGATGGAAGTCAAAGGGGTCTTAGAAGAGGGAGCCGTGGTCATTCAAAGCCTTGAAGACGCGGAACCGCTTTTGCAGGGTGGGTATGGCACTCGCCGCGATGATGGAGAGGGCTCCGTTCTCGCCCCGTGGGAGGCTCTTTACCTCCTCGTTGAGGATCGACTTAAAATATTCGACGCCACGACGGGCGAAGACTTGGACTTCCAATTCCTATTAAGCAAGTTCAGAGGTGTCGATCCTGAGGTATGGACCAGATACCTCATATACCGGGACTTGAGGAAACGGGGCTACGTCGTTCGAGATGGCATGGGCTTAGGCATAGACTTTCGACTCTATGCCCGAGGAACCTACGGCGAGAAGGCAGCAAAATACATCGTCTACGCCGTCTGCGAGGGAACCCCCATCCCCGTCCAGAAGCTACAGGAAGCCCTCCACATCGCTCTCAACGTGAAAAAGCGGCTCATTGTAGCCGTGATGGATCGACGGGGAGAAATCGTCTACTACTCCCTCGGCAGATTCAGCTGACAGCACGCTTTTGAGAGCGACATACTCTCTATGGAATGTGAAGCTGCCCAGCTTATCCCGTTTTTCTGGAAACGGTT
>DAOVBJ010000163.1 GCA_030670615.1 Candidatus Bathyarchaeota archaeon
AGGCTTGCGATGGGGCATACCGTGCAGAGAGGTCGTCGTGGTTTACAGATGTCCCTGCCGAGCTGGATGAGGGCGAAATGCATTTCACCCAGCTTCTTTTCTGGAATCACCTCTTCTAAAGCCGCTCTCGTTCGCTCATAATTTCTTCCCTCGACCAAGCCGATTCTCCCAGATACCCGAAAGATGTTTGTGTCCACCGGCATGACGGGTCGGTTACCCCTGAATGCGAGGAGGATGTCCGCTGTCTTGGGCCCAACTCCCTTCAAGCCTATGAGGTCCTGCCTCGCCTCATCCGTTGGACGTCGGAAAATCACATCCAGGTCCCCCCCAAATCGTTCGAGAACCGTTTTTGATAAGGCGATTATGCGTCTACTCCGGATCTCGTACAAGCCGGCGACTTCAATGTGGGGTTTGATGTCGCTGGGTTGGAGGTGGGCGAGGACGTGAGGCGTCACGTCGTAGTGCGATCGAAGGTTTTGAAAGGCTTGGAACGAGTTTTTATCGGTGGTGTTTTGAGAGAGAAGGGTGGCGATGAGAAGGGGAAAAGCGTCCCTGATGGGATGGTGATGGCGGATGGGAAACCGCTTTTCTAAACGCTGAATAATCTCCCCCATCCTTCTCCATCGTTCACCAATCTCTTTTGGCCACATCTGTACCCTGTTCCTTGTGAAGTTTTTAGGTTTCATATTGAGGTTCTGATGAAGTCTGTTTCGTATCTAGCTGAGAGCATCAAAATCGTCGTTAAGGACGCACATGGTTGCGCTTTGACACTTTTTCCAGCCGTTATAGCAGGCAACACATGACTGGATGTGGAGAGTGTTTAAATGGATTAGTTCCGTCTCGCCCCCTCGAGTCTGGACTCCGCGTAGTACGGTCTGAGTCAGAGTCGCGGTCAACCCAAGGAGGTTGGGACTGGTCTGGATGGTAACGTACCGCATTCAAATCACAACGCAATACTCTTTGTAGTAGCTTGATGCATAATAATGTTAACGTTGATAGTGAACGGGTGGGTCACGTCGACTCCCGACAAGACTGGAGCCTCCTCGTCCATCAATGCCATGCCCCACATTCCAGAAACGTAGAATATATTAACTTCTTCAAATACTTCTCTCTAGGTCTTTTACTCGTGAGGGAAACGTTTTGCAGTATGACGTGGTAATTGTCGGCGCAGGTCCGGCAGGCATCTTCGCGGCGAAGGAGATCGTGGAAAAAAGCCGTTTAAAAACCCTGATTGTCGACATGGGGCAGGACGTTGACGACCGGGTGTGTCCAGCGACCGCCTACAAGAGCTGTACAAAGTGTTCTCCCTGCCACATCATGTGCGGCGTCGGCGGCGCGGGAACCCTTTCCAGTGGCCTACTGAATCTGCGAATTGACGTCGGCGGTGACCTCCGTGATCTGGTTGACGAGGCGACCGCGTGGAAACTCGTGAAGTACGTTGACAGCGTCTTCGTCGACAATGGAGCACCCAACAAGATTTACAGCCCCTTGCAAAATGAGACGGAGGATTTGGAGCGAAAAGCCGCTGCCGTCGGCGTGAAATTCATTCCCATCCCGCAGAGACACATAGGCACAGATAACGCGCCGAAGGTAATCAAGAGCCTGAAAGAAAGATTGGAGCGAAAGGGCGTGAACTTCCTCCTAAAAAGAACGGTTTCCCACCTAGGCGTCGAAAGAATCATCCTCAACGGTGAGGAGGAAGTTACATGTAAATACATTATCGCAGCGCCAGGACGAAGCGGCGCGAACTGGCTGTCTCAAGAAGCCCAGAGATTGAAGATTCCGACGAATTACCAACCCATCGACATCGGGGTTCGCGTGGAAGTCCCTGCCGTCGTCATGGACCCCATCACACGCATTAGTCGCGACCCCAAATTCCACATCTACACTGACACCTACGACGACTTCGTCAGAACCTTCTGTGTCAATGCCTGGGGCTTCGTCGTCCAGGAAGTGTACGATGACTTCATCGGAGTGAACGGCCACTCCATGACGGATAAGCTATCGGTAAACACGAACTTCGCCTTCCTCGTACGGGTTGGATTGACCGAACCCCTCGAAGATACCACGGCTTACGGCCGAACCATCGCTCAACAGACGACCACCCTCGGTGGCGGGAAGCCGCTGCTTCAGAGGCTGGGCGACTTAAAGGGTGGAAGGCGATCCACGTGGGAGCGGCTGCGGAGGGGCAACGTGGAACCCACTCTCCGGAATGTAACGCCCGGAGACATTAGCATGGGGCTTCCCCACCGCATCGTAACTGACTTGATCGAGGGACTGGACAAACTGAACCACGTCGTTCCCGGGGTCTCCTCGAACTCGACCCTGATCTATGCGCCCGAAGTCAAGTTTTCAGCGAACCAAATTATCACCAACGACAACCTTGAAACGCCCCTGGAGAACCTGTTTGTGGCTGGCGACGGCGCCGGGCTGTCACGTGGGTTGGTCACGTCTGCTGCGACTGGCGTCATCGCGGCCTGGGGACTCCTGAAGAAGGCGGGAATCGACGCCTCCCTTTAGCGTCCATCTCCGCTAGCTAGCGGACCCTCATGATTTCTGTGCTAGAATTAGCCTCAACGTGTGGAAGTGAGATCCAGGGTCATGATCTTCTTCACGTAGCATAGTATTTTCTAATATCTTAAACGAACTAAAACGGGTTTTTAAATCATCTTCTGTAAAATTGTGAGCTGGTCTGCCTGTTCTGCTTTCAAAAGTGTTGAGCTCAACTTCAGAGCCCTTACTTAAGCTAGCTAGTCAGGCCTTTTTTCTTTGCTTGACCGAATCACCATTTGATTTGCAGTAGTAGAAAGCTTCAGTCCAAAAACGTAAAAACATGAGTTGGCTAACACATCCACATTTCTTCCATAGCCGCTACCCACAACTAAGATTTTCTGAATATTATGCTCTCGAAAAGCCTTGATCGTGAAGCTCATCGTCGTACTGGACTTATCCCAGATTTTACCCTCTCGATTAAGCCGAAGATCCCAATATGCAATATCTTACCACGTTCTATCTACTCAGATATGGCACTTAATGATTTTACTGCGAATATATATTGTAAATGATGACTGATAATTGGACGTATAACCGATTTCGAATTATTCGACATTTCTAATCAGTGTATTATAAACGATAAGAGAAATTATATGTGGTTTAGGCCACCTAGGCATGGAGGTCGCTCGGCTTCTCAAAGCCTTCGAAATGACGATTTTGGCGATAAAGCGTCACCCACAAGATACCTCAGAGATCAAGTTCCCTCCTGATTTCCTTGGAGGGATAGATGACCTCGACTAAATCCTCCGAGAGGCGGACTTCGTAATAATCACGGCGCCCTTGACGCCTGAGACT
>DAOVBJ010000175.1 GCA_030670615.1 Candidatus Bathyarchaeota archaeon
ACTCGCGTGACTCCCCCCCCGTTCTTTTGACAGGCGTCTTTACCTCTTAACCTTACTTACTCAGCAGGAGTGGAGACCCTGCCAACAAGACGTACATGTACTCAATCCTTCGCATAGATCCTTTTAGTTAGGACATGAGGGGTAGATTAAAGATTAACCTCCTTCTTTTACCTTACACGTGTTAGGAGGATGTTCGGTGGACCTGTTTGAGGCCATCCTGAAGAGGCGAAGCATGAGAGCGTTCACTTCAGAGGCTGTTCCAGACGAGGTAATAGATACGATTGTGGACGCCGCCCGGTGGGCGCCCTCCGCTGGAAATTGTCAGGCACGGGACTTCATCGTCGTCAAAGACCCGCGGGTGAAGAAGGCGTTGTCTGAAGCCGCGTTAGATCAGAGTTTCATCGAAGCTGCGTCGGTAACCATCGTCGTTTGTGCGAAAGACAACCGTTAAGCCCACAGGGATGGGCGGAGAGGACGAGACCTATATTGTCTTTTAGATGCTGCTGCCGCAACTCAAAATCTTCTCCTCGCCGTCCACGCTTTGGGCCTCGGCGCGTGTTGGATCGGGGCTTTCGACGACAGCCTAGTCGAGGAAGCGCTGAATCTACCTACATGGCTTAAGCCCGTGGCCATAATCCCCATCGGCTACCCCGATGAGAAGCCGTGGACACCGCCTCGCCTCCCTCTCAAAGACATCATTCACATAGATCGCTACGTTAGAAAACTCGTTTGACGGTGATAACATGCGCGTTGAAACCAGACCCATCCCATCTATAGAAATGGGGGGCATCCTGATCCCCCGCCTCATTCTCGGCCATCTTCCCTTCGTAGGCGAGTCCTACCAAGGAGATGAACGGAATAAAGCGTTGGCCAAGACGTTCTCTCACGTCGAGAACACGATTAACGTGATAGCCAAAGCAGTGAACGAGTATGGAGTCACGGCTATGGCCATCGGAGCGGCCAGTGAAAGCCAGCTGTCCAGCCTCCTCCTAGACGCTGTCCGAAAAGTCGGCGAAATTACCCGGACAGAGCTGTCTCTTATTCCCTGCTTGAGGATACCCTTGACCCTCGATGGGAAACCGATTGACGATTATCGGAGGTGGGTCACGTACTACGCGTTCGAACGAAGAATCGTGGGAGACAATCTTCTAAAAAAATACGTTCAGGATCCCATCCTACTCTGTCGGAGGGAATGGGCCAAAAGGTTTCCTGCGGCCCAAGAGCAGTCCTCTCCCTACAGCAAAGAAGAGATTGAACGCCTTCGAATAAATTATGCTGGGATTGAAGTGGCATTGGCTTCCTTCAAAGAGTGCAAGGTCCTGTTTGCCGAGGCGGGGTCTGAGAGCGACTTCCTTGCCATGACGGGTCGACTCGATTTATTAGAAGAGTTCACTCACTTCCTTGGAACAAAATTACGCTGTCCCATCTTACTGGGTCTTCACCACGCGGGGACGAGTATTCCGATACTGGAAACGAGTGACCTTGACGTCGTGGGCTACGTCACCCCCATCAACCGTGTTGGCGCCCTGATGCTTCCTTCCCAAGCGAGAGCCTTGAAGGCAATAATGGCCTCAAGAAAACGCGTCATCGCCATAAAGCCATTGGCGGGAGGCCGAGTCCCGCCTCATGAGGCCTTTGAATACGTTTTCAACGAGGCGGAGGCTGACGCCTCCATGGTCGGAGTGGCTTCAGAAGCAGAGGTTGACGAGGACATTCCGATGGCCTTGAAAGCGCTGCACTGACTTCTCCTAGTCTTCCAAGAGCTTGAAGGAAGCTCTCCGGCTGCGTCGAAGAACATTACTTCAGGATGCGATGCTCATACAACACGTGATACGTCCTTCATAAGCGTTAAACAATGCTTCCTCTGGTAACTATCGCAGGCACGTTCGGACGGAACGGAGCAGAAAAGACAGCGTACGTACCAGCTATGACATCTTGATCGTTTAACCAGTTACGATCACAGGAGCATGGTATCCCCCATATAACAGGTAATAAAACTGTTGAAATGGGGAGGATTTGTGCAGTATTCGAGATATTCCCCTCTCAGCAGTTAAGGGTTGAGGGCAAACGTTCATGCCGTTTATAACATCAATACCTCATAATTCAACCTACAAATATTCGAAAACAGTTGACTGAATCGACATAAACAACTACTTCTGAAGTATACCCTGCTTAGAGTTGGTTATTCGATAGTTTGATATAGGAGCTAACCGATAAAGGATGGTGGTGGATTGGAATTGAGCGGTAAGGAGTTCCTTGACTCCGTTATCAACCCTGGTACGAGAAAGGGGTATCGGATCGGGATCAAGAAGTTCTGTGAGTGGTTTGGAAAGTCTCCCAGAGAGATCTTAGAAGCGAGGAAGAATGATTTAACGCAAAGGCCTGATGAAGACCTCATTGAGTATCGCAATAGGGCTGCCAGGTTTGAGCGGGAAATCGAGAAGTTCCACGGGCAAATAATGCAACGAGGGTATAAGACCAACACGGCACGGACATTGACAATTGGGATCAGACAACTCTTCCGGTATTATCAGATGCCTGTAAGAATGAGAGCTGGCAGCAAGGTTACCAAGACAGTGAAGACGTCTAACAGCTTTCCGCTGCGGATTGAGGATGTCCGTTTGATGTTTGAGGTAGCAGACCTCCGAGAACGGGTCCTCTTGAGCATGGCCACTGATTTAGGACTCAGGATCTCAGATTTTATCAGCATTAAGGCGGGTTCCTTGCCTTCATTGGATCAAGAATCCCCGATAATGTTTGATGTCATGACTGGTAAGGAGGAGGTTGTGGCACACGGTTTCTTGAGCAGCGAGACTGTTGAGTTGTTAAAGGTGTACTTGCCAACATTACAGAAAAAGGATAATCCTCACCTGTTTCCTTCTAAGGGTAATGGACCTATCAGTGATGTATGGCTGAATCAGCTGCTTCAGAAACTAGCCGATAAAGCTCAAATCAAGTTAAACGGGAAAAGGTTTACGTTTCATTGTTTTCGTAAGATGTTTCTAAGCGCCTCCATCGACTCGGGAATCGGCTTAACCGCAGGAAAAAAGCTCTGTGGAAAAGCAATACCACAAAGCGATGACACCTACCTGACGACCGTTAAACTACGGGAGAAGTTTATTCAGCTTAAGAAAGTGTTGACGATTCATTCCCTGCCTAAGCTAGAAAACAATAAGCGATTCGAGCAATTCGAAGTCGCC
>DAOVBJ010000209.1 GCA_030670615.1 Candidatus Bathyarchaeota archaeon
TAATGATTCCTAACCCAGTCACTATTGGACCCAATGCCTTGATTATTGAAGCAGCTAAATTGATGCGGGATAAAAAAAGTTGGATCAGTAATTGTTGTTGAAAAACAGAAGGTGCTAGGGATAGTTACAGAAAGAGATCTCGTCAGAAGAGTTCTAACTGAAAACAGAGAACCAAAAACGGTCAAGATGAGCGATGTAATGTCTGCTCCCGTGGTCTCCGTTTCTCCGGAAGAAGATGTCGTAAACGCTGCTCATATTATGAGACAAAGAGGAATACGTAAAGTAGTTGTGATGGATAAGGAGGATCTGGTCGGAATAATAACAATAAATGAGCTGGTAAGGAATATGAAACATAACATCGAGGAACTAGGGTCAATACTGTATATTGTGGGAAGAACATGGATGTAAGGAGAATTAGCTAGCTAGTTACATCAGCCCAAGGCACATTCGCTAGCTAGCCTTTTTGCGTGGTCAAAAAGCTAGCCAGCCAAGCGCGCGCGCCCCGTTGGACCTCCAACCTTATTTTATCTTTCATGGATGAAACCTGATAGTTAAAATATCTAAAGTATATTCCAATCCCTTTCTTCCAAGGAGCTTCACCAGTAAGATTTTTTAAATGCCCTCTAACTCACTTCAGATTTTCGCTGTATCCACTCCACCTAACCATTACTCCTCCCACCAGGAGTTTAGCGCGCGCGCCACTATTACCACCTTTCAATTAATGATTAATTATAAAGACAACAATGCTTAAAGGTTAGTTTATCTTCTATCATAGTTAGTATATCAATAGTATGGCAAATCCAACTTTAATTTGGGTTAACTAGGGATAATGCGCAGTATAACCATGTCGTTTCCCTGTGTAATGGGCCGTTTTATGGGCTCCTTTGATGAAACACTCCGCGATTTACGCTCTTTCTCAGAAAAATTTTTTTTCAATTTATCGTTTTTTACATAAGGAAAAATGAGAGAGACCCGTCCGCCTGCTCTTACAGCAGTGACCTAACTAACTAGCAATAATGGTAACGTATCCCAATTAATTTCTAGAATTTACATTTTTTAGGCATTTTCTTATAGAAAATTGTAAATTCAAAACAACTAGCTAGCTTCTGAGAGACCCAGCGCAACAAAGATTCTACGAAGGATTCACGTAACTATCCGTGCTAACCAACGAGATAGAAGCGGCCCCGGATTGAGGACTGAATCTATCAATGCAATCAACCCTCAACCAAATCAAGAAGGTCGAAATCCGATATACCAAGGGGAGAAAAGACGTGACACCAAAAGACACCAACCCGTCCACGGTTATCAAGGCGAAGGTTCTGGAGCTACTAGGTTATTCTTTGGAAACTATGGAGCATCGTAAAGCCAGTACAAGTCAGATGAGAGAACGCGTTGATGATGCTAAAATTTTATAAACATCTTGTGGGTCGTTATAAAGCATAAGGAAGGTGTTTTATGTGCCAAATGGTTATAGTGGGAATATCTATCGAGTTAATTTATCAAACGAAATGATTTCAGTTGAACAACCTGACGACGTGTTTTATCGACGTTATCTTGGAGGATGGGGGTTCGTTGCCTATTACCTCCTGAAGGAGCTTGAATCCGGGACGGATGCCCTGAGCCCACAGAATAAACTGTTTTTTGCGCCAGGGGTGGTCACTGGCGCACCGTTTGGAGGAAGCGATCGGATCACGGTCGGCGGTAAATCGCCCTTAACGGGGGGTTTCGGTGCCGCGGAAAGTGGAGGCTACTTGCCTTCCATGTTGAAGCTCGCTGGCGTCGACACCATAATTGTCGAAGGCCAAGCTGAGTCACCCGTATACCTTTGGGTGCACGACGGCCAAGTCGAGATTCGAGACGCCACCCACCTGTGGGGCCTGCACACTGGGGACACCCTTGATGCGCTGCGGAAGGACTTGGACAATCAACGGGTCAGCGCAGCCATGATTGGCCCGGGCGGTGAAAACCTAGTACGCTTTGCATGCGTGATGAATGGGCTGAAAGACGCGGCTGGGAGAGCAGGTATGGGAGCGGTTATGGGTTCGAAGCGGTTAAAAGCTGTGGCTGCGTTTGGACGTGGCCCCCTTGAGATGGCTGATCCTGACACCATTCGGAATATGGCAACTAAATTGGCGAAAAGCACGAGGGAAAACCCCGGCGGTCTGAGTCTTTTAGGAACCGGAGGGGATTTGACGGGGAGCGTGGAGTCGGGGAATCTGCCCACCAACAATTTCCGAGACGGCTTATTCCCGGAGCCGAAAAGGATCTCCTCCGCGTACTGGAAGGAACAGGGAATAATGACGGGCATGGAAGGCTGCTTCGCATGTCCTGTCCGATGTAAAAAGGTCGTGAAAATCGATGGCAGATTCAAGGTCGATCCCAAGTATGGCGGCCCTGAATATGAAACAGAGGCAGCGTTAGGGTCTAACTGTGGCGTGACCGACGAAGAAGCCCTCTGCAAAGGTAACGAGCTGTGCAATCGATACAGCTTAGACACCATCAGCACCGGCGTCTCCATCGCTTTCGCGATGGAGTGCTACGAAACGGGTCTCATCAGTGACAAAGTTACTGGCGGCCTCAAACTCAACTTTGGCAACGCTGAGGCAGCGCTAGAAGCGCTGCACCAGATGGCACGAGGGGACGGCTTTGGGGTAGTCATCGGCCAGGGTGTCCGACGTATGAAAAAACTCTTTGCCGAAGAACATGGC
>DAOVBJ010000217.1 GCA_030670615.1 Candidatus Bathyarchaeota archaeon
GCCGGATAGGAGGCCTTTCCCGCTTCCGCCAGCGATGGCGATGCCTACGGCGGGTTTTCCGCTTGAGGTGGTGATCCGCACCGTGTCCATGAAGTCTTTCGTCAACCCGTTGATGTCGCCCCAATACACGGGGGCGCCCAGAATGATGGCGTCCGCGTCCTCACAGAGTTGGCTGAGCGCCTCTGGGCAGTGTTTATAGGCTTCAGCGGATCCGCCGCTTCCCTTGAACTGCTGTATCTCATAATCTACTAGGTAGATCTTTTTAATGGAGGCGCCTCTGGACTGGGCGCCCTCTAAGGCTGCGTCGACTAATCGATTCGTTCGCCCGTTCTTCCGGGGGCTACCAACAATTCCAAGAATAACCATTTTTATCTCCACGAATAAGCTCTGGAAGAACCTCTATAAAAAGGATTTTCGAATGGTTTTTTCTACGTATAACATTAGAAAAGGGAATAGTCTTGAGTGGGGAGAATCGGTTCGTTATCATCATCTGAAGCTAGCTAGGTTCACCAGTTTAACGATGGCCCTGCCAGCAAGTGTCAGGCTAGTCCTGTTCCTTAAAAAAACGAATGTACCTCCGTTAAAGAGACAGGTAGGGTATTCATCTAAAATTGATTATGTAAAAATAGCACTAATCCCTTGGTGTATGGCTGTACGTATCTATGCATAGTGCTTAAAGGGAGAATGTCGAAACAGATTATGTAAGAGTTGTTTAGAAATGATCGTGAGACCTGCGGAGCCAAAGGAATACAACGACATCTATGACTTGGCAGATGCCGCATTCAAGTCCCATCTGGAGCGAATGATGATCCTGGTTACGGTCAGTGAGGACCCCCGCTTCCAGCCCGGAGATTTACGTGTAGTATCAGTTGACGACAAGGTGGTTAGCATGATGATGCTTCTGCGACGGCCGTTGAGGATGGGAAGGGCCGTGTTGAAGGGCGCCATTGTAGCACCTGTGGCAACGCATCCCGATCATCAGGGGAAAGGGTACTGCTCCGCGGTGATGCGGGACGCCGTTCAATACATGAAGACGCATGGATTTGACATAACGATCCTGTGGGGAAACCCGTGGCTCTACCCCCATTACGGGTATTCACCCGCCATGGTGAAGACAGAGCTGGTTGTGAAGCCCACACAAAAGAAGGCAAACGTGAAAAGCCCATGCCAAATTAGACCATTCGTGGCAGCCGATGTAGAATCGATTACACGGATTTACAACCATAACACTGCTACCCGAACCTGCGCTGAAGTTCGATCCCCAGCAATGTGGGAATGGAGGCCCAAAAGCTCAGAGGTCAAACTTGAAGTCGTTACGGATGCAGAGGGGAAAGTGATCGGATACTGGTCGCTGGGCACCGATTGGGGTCGTCCTTGTGCCCACGAAGTGGGCGTTTTAAACGACGAAGCCTGTGGCGTCGTCTTCAACCGCCTCCTTGAAACAGCGAAAACGAAGGGCGTGACGGAGTTCTACTGCATCATTCATCCCGCCCACCCCTTCACCCGCTTTGCCTTCCTACAGGGTAGTGAGGTGCGGTTGAGAAGCGGAGGCGGAGCAGGTATGGCGCGCGTGCTCAACCCTATTTCGCTTTTGACCACTATGGAGAAAGAGTTTGAACATAGACTTCACTACTCCGAGCTCCACGATCTTGAAGGCACTTTGACGATTATGAGCGAAGAAACCGTTGTTCTCCACATTGATCAAGGCCGCGTGTCGACGGACGCAGAAACCGTTGTAGGGGGCCTTCAACTTGATATTCCGTTATCGTCGTTCAATCAGCTGATAACCGGATACATAGATATCAACGAGTTAGTAAAGAGGCCTCACATTACGGTGACTGGGGGAAAACACGCTCTCCGCCTGATCGACGTCTTGTTTCCCGCAGGATTACCGTCAGGAGGATTCCTACCACTCGTTTGGGAATGACATCAACCTTGACCCGTCTTACACCTCTCTCGAAAGCCAGTTCTTCAGAGTCGGTGAGTGAAAACCACGCGTGTAGGTGGTAGGGCATAGCTAGTTACGATTTAAAGGCAATCACCCCTTTGCGCAGTTTAGTAAACGACCCTTCGTGGATGACGAGTAATTCAGGTAATGCTATGAGGTTGAGGCCTCCCCACTATCGAGTTAGAAAGCTAAATCAGCGAGTATATGTACCAACCAGTGGCAAGCAAGATACATCCAATAGGATTCGGTGCCGAGATTACTGAGGTCCCTTGTTCGCTTTCTGACAGTTCGGGCAGATGTAGGATGCTGTGCTGCCTGTGCGAATCTTCTCTATGGGCGTTGAACACGTCGGACACGGCTGCCCCGTTTTGTATCCTACCAAAAATTGGTCGCTTGAAAAGCCGCCCTTGTTCCCGTAGAAGTCTCTCTCGTACGCTAAGCCGCTCATCGCCACGCTCAGGGTCAACACGTCTCTCATCGAGTGGTACAATGTCTCAGCCTCCACCTCTGTCAAGGTGTCATTCGTTCTCTTTGGATGCAGCTTCGCCTTGAATAAGATGTCCTGAATGTACACGTTGCCAATACC
>DAOVBJ010000089.1 GCA_030670615.1 Candidatus Bathyarchaeota archaeon
GAGACGGCTCAAGCACTCTTTTTGGGGATAGCCTTCGACACAAAACACTTCAGGATAGCCAATTCAACAACTTTTAAAACAATCGCTGAACTAATCGATTTTGGTGTAGACCCGAAAGAGGTTCTCCTCATGCTGATGACCCCCATGGACTACTCGGAAAAAGCTTCGAGACTGAAGGCCGCTAAACGACTGAAATTAATAAAGGTTGGCGAGTGGCTGATCACAGTTTCCCACGTGAGTTCCTACCAGTCCTCCGCTGCTAGAGCCCTACTTGAAGTGGGGGCTCATGTAGCCGCGGTCGGTGGAAAAAAAGGGAAAGCATTCAAGATAAGTTTGAGGTCATCAAGAGAGTTTTATCGGAAAACAGGGATTCACTTGGGAAGAGACATCGCCAAACCTCTTGGAGACTACATTAACGGCATGGGCGGTGGACACAGCACTGCAGCCGGCGCGAATGGAACTGGAGAGTTCACAACAGTCTCTGAGAAGTGTATTGCTCTATTCCAAGAAAAATTGAGTAAATACGGATCTAATCAACTTTAAATGGAAGACCCCTAAATACGAACTGAAGAATGTGGAGGAGAGCTGCCGACGTCCATCATCGAAGTCAAAGATCTACACTACACCTACCCCAACTTCACTGAACCTACCTTAAACGGTATAACGCTAACTATAGAGCGAGGCGATCTCGTCCTACTAACCGGGCCCAGCGGATGCGGGAAAACAACTCTGTGCCGATGTCTAATCGGTCTGATTCCCCACTTCTACGGAGGAAAACTGACGGGCGAGGTATCCGTTTCGAACCTTTCGGTCAAGGACCACGCCATAAGCGAACTGGCCCAGCACGTGGGCTTTGTCTTCCAAAACCCGGAAAACCAGCTCTTCGCCCTCTCTGTTGAAAAGGACGTGGCCTTCGGCCTCGAGAATTTGGCAAAGCCGAGAGAGGAGATCCGGAAAAATGTTGACTGGGCAATGGACTTAATGGGCATCGGAAGCCTCAAATACTCCGCTCCCTTCGAGCTCTCGGGAGGCCAAAAACAGAGAGTGGCCATCGCCAGCGTCCTCGCCATGAAGCCGGAAGTGATGATTCTCGATGAACCCACCTCATTTCTAGATCCTGTAACGGCTAGGAAGCTGTTTGAAATCGTCAAAAGCCTGAACGAAGAATTGGGATTGACGGTCGTACTGGTTGAACACCGGCTCAGCCTGCTGAGCACGTACGTCAATAGAATAATCGTCATGGACGAGGGACATGTGAGGATGGATGGCCTTCCAATAGACGTATTGGCGTCGAAAGAAGCCCTTTCCATCGGAATAGGAATCCCCAAGATCATGCGACTTTATCAAAACTTAGTCGAAAACAACGTCAAACTGGGAAAACCAGCGATTTCAGTAGACGAATTTGCCGAGACAATACGGAGCCTGCTGAAAAAATGATCGAGGTTGAAAAACTTTCTTTCACCTATCCAGCAGGCATCGAAGCCCTGAAGGACATCTCGGTAACCATCCCTGAAGGAGACTTCGTGGCGATCATGGGGGAGAATGGCGCCGGGAAGACTACCCTGATAAAACACTTCAACGGTATCCTCAAACCGGATACGGGGCGCGTCTATGTGGACGGGATAGACACGAAGAAAGCCAGCGTCGCCGAGCTTTCGAGAACCATCGGACTCGTCTTTCAAAACCCAGATCATCAACTCTTCTCTGAGACTGTAGAAGAGGAGATCGCCTTCGGCCTCAAAAACTTTGGCTTCCAAGAAGAAGAAATACCCAAACGAATTGACTGGGCGTTAAACCTACTCAACCTGATGCAATACCGAAAGACCTCCCCCTTCCTCCTGAGCGGCGGGGAACGAAAACGGGTGGCCCTCGCCACAGTCCTCGCCTGGAATCCCAAGACCCTCGTTATCGATGAACCCACCATCGGACAAGATTATCGTCAAAAGGAAAGGCTTCGACACTTCTTCAATGAGTTACATGACCAAGGGAGAACCGTGATCTTTGTCACCCACGACGTCGAATTCGTCGCTGACTGCAACCCACGGGTGCTACTCATGTATAAAGGCCAAATCCTCTCGGATGGACCCGCAAAACAGATTCTAACCAATCACGAAGTCACGTCCAAAGCCTCGATTCTCCTCCCCCAGATCGCTCAGCTCTTCCACCAGCTCGAAGACTTCGGCTTGCCCAAGGAGGTAATAACCATCCAAGAAGCAAAAGGGTTAATCGAAGATTTACTCAAGAGGTGTGATGTCCCATGAAGGTCTTTGAAGGGCTTCAGTTCAGACATGTTTCTTCTCCCATTCACCGCCTTGACCCCAGAACAAAGTTCATCATTTCCTGCGTCATCTTCGCCCAAGCCTTTCTGTTCACCGAATTCCTTTACCTCATTCTCCTCTTTCTGGCCCAACTCCCCCTAGTGATCCTTGCACGGATTCAACGACAGTGGACGCGCTCACTGCGGGGAGGCCTTATGTTGATCTTTCTCATCTTCTTTACAAACCTCATCGTCGGAGTCGTGTCAAACGATTTTCAATTGACAAGTGAATCCCTCACCTATTCGACATCGATGAGCCTTCGCTTCGTAGTCCTCATGACCTCCTTCTCCATCTTCTTCCTAACAACCTCCCCCGACGATCTGGGATTGGCTTTGGAGCAAAGCCACATACCCTACGAATTCTGCTTCGCCTTCACGACTGCAGTACGATTCGTTCCCGTCCTCGCGCGAGAAGCTCAAACCATAATGGACGCTCAAAAATCGAGAGGGCTGGAGCTGGAGAAAGGGGGATTCATGAAGAGAATAAGGAACTACATCCCCATCCTCATCCCTCTAATTGTCAGTGCCATACGACGAAGCCTGGAACTCGCTGAAGCCATGGAGACCCGAGCCTTCGGCGCCAAAAAACAAAGAACCAGCCTTCACGCCCTCAAAATCGAGAGAAGAGACATCATCACACTAGTCCTCTGCTTCATAATTCTCGCCCTAACCATCTACACACGTATCTACATCCCAATACCCGACGTGAGTATCCCCATACCACCAATATAATGTTGCATTTCAACCTACCGTGCATGCGAAGACTTCACAATTGCTAAACTAGGAGAATTATCGTCAATCAAAGGAAAGAAGCCTCAGACACCCTAAACCCTGGGGCTTCGATGGACGTGCAAGTTGAGCGCTGCGTCCTTGACAAAGAGGATTCCGAAAGTCTTCACTGAATACGCTGTCGAAAGAAAAGAAGGCTATCATATCGTAAAAGTCCTTTTCGCGGTAAGGCTTTTCGACGTAGCCACTTGCCTCTCAGTGTCCTTCATAGGTTCTGTCCTCGTACTAGTAAGAGAGCTCTCTCCCCGCGTGCAATGGCTTTCCTGACCACGAACGGTTTGGGGGCGTTGTCACAACACTGACCCTCAAACGCGGTGGTCACTGATTCTTCGTCTACAACCCCAGAGAAATCGCTGCGTTCTTTTCACAGCATCTAGACACCAAACCTATAACGCCGATGGGTTCTGTGGGTCATGGGAACTATCTGGAAAAACGTTTAGGTACAACTCACAACAAATACTACCCACTCTCTCAAGGAGGACGCCTAAACTCGTTATGGGACGCTAATGTTAGAAGTTTTTGAAGAATCTTCGCTGCGTTTGTCGCAGAGGTAACTATCGTTGAAGGACATAGGGGGAGTGATGATTGGGGAAAAGTGGTGGTTTTTAGTCGAATACTCGAGGCATAAGAAGAGCATTTAAAGAATGAAGTGGTTAAAAAAATGAGCCTTCGACTTGAGGTAGATGCTCAGGTTTCCATATACCGTTTGAGTAGGTTTTGAAGCTTCTTCACATCCTTGTTGAAAAGCCGTATCTTATTCGGTATCATGCTGGTCTTAGTTGGTTTGCCTTCAACTTCTATGCAGTTGGACTCCTCCTTGACCTCTAGGTTTACAAAGGGAAAGTGGAGGAGGTGGTATTGCCCCAAGTGTTCAAAGATAATTCCCTTCTCGCCAACAGAATATGTGTTGGGGGACGCGACGGAAGTCATGGAGCTAAATCCCATTTTTGCTTGGAGGGTCATACTGACAGGCATGGTGATGAGGAAGCCTACTAAGTAGGACTGCCATCGAGGGATTCCAGGGATAAAAAAGCTGAGAATATAACCTGATGCCAGATACATGGCCAAGGGCACAACAAACATGAGGGACATTTTGGGGCTCATCCCTCCAATGCTCACACCCCGTTCCTTCGCGGAGTCAATTTCGCTTTTCGTCACCCTCAACAATAGTTTCCTCCTTGAGGCTTTGCGGGCTTCTTCAACATTGGCGTCAATCTGAGGCTTCGAACGCACGGTCTTTAACACCTGATACCCCATCTGCCCAACTAGAAGGAAGACAATCGAACCATATTGAAGCCATGGAATATCCTCCTTAATCCCGTAAGTTATTAAGACCATGAGGAGGAGCGAAGGAACCAACCGTTTCGCGTATTGCGTTAAATTACGTTGACTCATAATGCATCAGCTATGCTCGCGTATTATCACTCTCTTTATTCCAGTAATAGGAGTAAATTAAGTTTTTGGGGAGCGTTTAGGCTATGTAAGGATTTACCTTATTAAATGAAGCGTTAGACGGATTTGTTACAGGGATCACTACCATAATAAGCGAGAGACCTACAGATGAGCCAGAGGAACTGGGGGTTGCCCCCATATCACTCCCGCGTTCTACACCATCGCAGGAAGGTGAAGACGTCGAAGCCCTCGACAGCGACAAAGCCTAATGATGGGAACGGCAGTGGTTTCCGCACATGAATGAAGCTGGATGAAACCCTCATGACGTTTGCACCATGAAAATTCCCCCAGGGACACATGGTTGGATCGTCCCCTTGTTTCTTTGAGACAGGCGTGACACTGGTTTTCTGATGGAACAGTGAAGTCTTCACTCGCTCTTATTAAGCAGCGTTGGCATATCTTTAAGACGTGGAAACGCCATGATATTCGCGACGAAGAGGAGGACAATTCTATGAAGGTTGACGTATTATGTAAACTCTCTGAGTTCCGGAGGTTCATGATTATCAGCACCTGCCGTTCATTTACTCCCCTGGATTTCCTCCGAGATGAGAAGG
>DAOVBJ010000151.1 GCA_030670615.1 Candidatus Bathyarchaeota archaeon
TTAGAAGACGGTTTGACTGTCAGTCCGAAGGACGTTCAAGTATACGCTGTCAACCTCAAAACATTGAAGGTGGAAGAAAAGTCGGTCGAGTGGATTTGGAAACTGAAAGCGCCTGAAGAATTGTATGAAGTAGAATTAGACGAGGAAAAAGGGCTAAAGCTGATAACTACCCCAGAACACCCCTTTTTCACCATCAAGAGAGAGGGCATAACCCGCGTACGGGCAGACCAATTGACAAAAGATCATTACATAATGATTTCGCCCACCGACTGCTCTTCGAAAGGTAGGTTTCATGCAACGGCAACGAGTATGAAGGAGGTAACCATCGACGCCATCGCAGAAGCCTATCCTACGCTACACACGATATCTGGCTCGAGTCTACTCCTTCTCGAAGAACCGAGAACGGGGACTAAAACGATAGATGAGAAAGCGGCTTCAAAGGCTGCAACGAATCTGTGTGCAGTGAACGTTACTTGGGTTAAAGTGAGACGAACGAGGAGGATTACAGAGCATTCGTTAAAATACGTGTACGACCTCACGGTTCAGGATTATCACAATTTTGTTGCAAACAACATTGTTGTCAAGAACACAACCTCCGCCGCCAAGTTGGCGCGTTACTTCCAGAAGAGAGGTTTTAAGACGGCCTTAGTCTGCGCCGACACCTTCAGACTCGGCGCCTTCGACCAATTGAAGCAACTTGCTGACGCGATGAAGGTCCCCATCTACGGGAATCCCAGCGAAAAGAACTCCCTCAGGATTGCTGTAGAGGGGGTGGAGGGCTTTAGACAAGAGAGGTTTGAAGTGATTCTGCTTGACACAGCAGGGAGACATAAGGACGAGAAGAACCTGATTATGGAGATGAGCGAGATCGCCCAAACAGTCAAGCCGAATGAGGTAATTCTGGTCATCGATGCGACTATTGGACAGCAAGCGTACGTCCAAGCCAAAGCCTTTCACGAAGCAACGGGGATAGGCTCAATCCTCATCGCCAAGCTTGATGGCTCGGCCCGGGGGGGTGGTGCGTTATCCGCGGTTGCGGCAACAGGCGTTCCCATTAAATTTATCGGCGTGGGCGAAGGAGTTGAGGAGATAGAACCCTTCGTTCCTTCCCGGTTTGTTGGAAGGCTCCTTGGAATGGGTGACATCGAGGGATTAGTTCAGCGGGTTAGAGAAGCTGAGGCAATAGTGCCCGAAAAGAAGGCGAAGGACATTCTGAAGGGAAAGTTCACTCTGATGGATATGTACGAGCAGTTAGAGGCGATGAGCAGTATGGGTCCTTTGAGGCGGGTCCTACAGATGATTCCAGGCATGTCTTACAAAGTCCCAGATGAGGCTGTGGAGGTCGCTGAAGACAGGATTAAAAGGTGGAAGTATATTCTTCAGTCCATGACAAGGGAGGAGCGGGAAGAGCCTAAGATTCTCAAGTCGTCCAGGATCAAACGCATAGCACGGGGTTCTGGAGCGAGTGATAAAGAAGTGAAGGAACTCATAAAACAGCACTCTACTATGAAAAGGTTCATGAAGTCCATGGGAAAGAGGAAGGTCCCACCCTTTCTACGGAAGATGATGGGTCAAATGAAGCAGTGAAAGGCTTAGTATGGTGTTGTTCCGTGACGTTAATAGGGATCAGGAGCATGGAAGTCGTTGAAAAAGCTACTGCATTGTTGGAGCAGTATCCCCTGTGTGATTACTGTCTTGGAAGACAGTTTTCTATGCTTGGCCATGGCCTCACAAATGGGGATAGAGGAAAGGCAATTAAGCGACTTTTAGTCCTTGAGGGAAGCAGGTTACTGTTGGAAAAGGACGAAGCGGGTGAGACTCTTTTAAGACGGGTGGCTGTCAACGGATTCTCGGAAGTATCTTTCTCAACTCTGCAAGCACTGGGGGTCGAGGTCGAATTAGAGGAGACCTCGTGTTACCTTTGCGGTAGCGCTTTTACTGGTCTTGACGGGTTATGCGAAAAGGTAGTGGAGAGGCTTTCCAGTTATGAATTTAACAGCTTTCTCGTTGGTGTGAGGGCTGGAGTTCGAGTTGAGGATCGGGAGGACGAGTTGAGGGCGAGATTCAAGGTAATATGGGGGGAGAGCATCCGCAGTGATTTCAGTAGGGAAATTGGAAAACGTGTCATGAATGCTATGGGAAAGGTGGTAGTCTTCAAGAGGCCAGATATCCTAGTCACCATCAACCCCTTTACGGAGAACATCTCCCTCAAGGTTAATTCTCTTTTTGTGTATGGACGTTATCGAAAGCTTGTTAGGGGGATTCCTCAAGCGAAGTGGGTTTGCAGTCAGTGCGGGGGTCTTGGATGTGAAAAGTGCCAAAACACGGGAAAACTGTATCCCGATTCTGTTGAGGAATTAATTTCCCAGCCGTTACTCCAAGCGACGGCAGGATCCGACGTCAAGATCCATGCGGCTGGGAGGGAGGACATTGATGCTCGCGTTTTGGGTTCAGGAAGACCCTTTATTATTGAGATTGTGAATCCGGTTAAGAGAAGTGTTAACTTACGATTTTTGGAGAAGGAAATTAATAGCACGTCTGAGGGCAAGATTGAGGTAGAACATTTGGAATTCTCCTCGAAGGATCTGGTGAGAAAGCTTAAGGCCGGTGAAGGGGCTGAGAAGGTCTATCGTGCCAAGGTCGAGTTTGAGGAAAACGTCTCGGATGAAGCGTTGTCCCTTCTGGAGGAGACGATGAAGCAGATAGTAATATATCAGAAGACGCCGACCCGGGTGATGCATAGGAGAGCTCATAAGCTGAGGAAGCGACGCATTTTGAAGCTGAAGGTGAAAAGGTTAAATCCTATTCTCATAGAGATGTTGTTGCGTTGTGAGGGAGGTCTGTATATCAAAGAGTTTATTAGTGGAGATGGAGGAAGGACATCTCTAAGCGTATCTGAGGCCACCATGATTCCAGCTCGATGCGTCGAACTTGATGTGATGAATGTTTGTTTGGAGGAGTTTAATTAATGCCTAATTCAAAGGGCTTTCGCAGAGGAGCGCGATCGGTTCTGCGTAAAAAGCCTCGGAAAAGGGGTCTACAACCTATCGGTAGATTACTCAAAGAATACGAGCGTGGGGACAGGGTTGTTATCAAGATTGACTCTAGTTGTCACAAGGGAATGCCCCATCCACGTTATCAGGGTAAGGTCAGTGTTGTTGAGGAGAAGCGGGGTCGCGCCTATGTGGTTAAATTAGTGGAGAGAGGGGGTAAGGTGAGAACCCTTATTGCCCGGCCTGAACACTTAAAGCCTCACGGCACATAGATGGGTACAGGGTGAAGGGATTATGCCTAGGAAGATCAGGTCTAAAAAGGAAATTACGGTGCCTGAGGCGAAGAAGCTTTTGGAGGCGGCGGTGGAGCCCAATTTGTTCCAGCTTCGAACCCTTGAATACGTTAGAAAGTTTTCGAAGATGGACTCATCAAAAGCGATGGAGCTTGTAGACTTATTAATGGATCGATTTATGGTCGACAGGAAGGACGCGGTGCAGGTCGTCAATTGCATGCCCGGGAGCATTCAAGAGCTGCGGGCCTTCTTTTCAACAGGTAG
>DAOVBJ010000017.1 GCA_030670615.1 Candidatus Bathyarchaeota archaeon
AGGAGATTAAAACAGGTGAACTCGACTTGGTGATTCTCGATACGGGAGGAGACGCCACTCCCCTTACGACTCTTGGCCTCGAAAAAATGAAGAAGCGAGCCAGCCTAATTTCTCCCGAGAAGATGAAGTACATTTCCATCGAGTCGGCTAGGGCTCGGCTGTTGAACGAGGCGAAGACCTTCGTGTGTACAAGCTGCTGGGGCTTCCTTCATATGTCACCCATCAAGGACGTACCTGACTCCTTTGCCTGTCCACGGTGCGGCTCTCATCAAATCGGGGTCCTCAACGAGTCTGAAGAAACGGTGGCGCGACTCTGCGAGAAGATAGGTCGGACGATGACTGCTAACGAGGAGAGGCTGGTGAAAGAGGCGTTGGAAACGGGGGGCCTCATGGCTGAATATGGACGGTTGGCAGCGCTGGTCCTCGCTGGAAAGAATCTGAGTCGCTCAAGCATCAAGGAGATCTTGTCTAAGGAACTACAGATGGGCGACCAACTTTTTGAGTTAGTGGTTGAAGCGGAGAGAAATGCCCTGGCAAGAAGGTTCTGGTGATGCGAGGACTAGAATGTGCTCCTTCCTTGGCTTCCCGTTTTCAATCATCTGACCCTTACCACGTGTTCTTCTCTGTAGTCTGTCACAACTTTGAGGTGTCCTCGAAGCTCGTCGTCGAGTTCTGGGTCTCCTGTGTCAACCCGTAACCCCTTCAATCCCCTGAGCTTATGTTTCGTCGCGATCACGACAATGTTCTCCCGCCCAACCAATCGAATCACCTTAGAGCTTATCTGTTGATTTCCCCTCCCAAAGATGAAGCCCTGACCGCCAATTGGGGTGACCACGATCTTCGAGGCTTTCCCCTGAATTGCCTCCAAGATCCGTGTCTCAGTCACGTCCTTGGCAATGATCTTCTTGTTGAAGAAGAGATCCACGCCCAGAAGCGTCTTCTTCTCCTCCAAGAGGTCTCCAATGGTGCGGGTGGTCGTCCCCGGACCGACCACATAAACGATTTCCGGCTTCATTTCCTCAATGAAGTAGATGGCGAGAGCCGCCTGGTTCCGCAGCTCCTCATCCGTCATGATACTCGCCACCTTGCTTCCCTGAATCAAGACCGGTTCATAGGGCGTTACCACGTAGCCATATAGCTTCGCAGACACCCGTCCCCGCCGAAAGGCTTCTTCATCAACATCCATGACCTCAGCTTCTCGCAGGGGAAGAGAGTCACTCAAAAACCTCCGAACCATGCTCGCTGCAGCTCTGGTGTCAACGGCGAACACAGCGCTATGCATTTTCACCCCCGTCGGAACCCCCAACACTGGAACACTGGTACCCACAACGTCAAGCACGTCCCGAGTCGTCCCGTCTCCACCACAAAAAACCAATAAATCAATGCCCAGCTCCTTCATCTTTGCAGCAGTCTCCTTTGTGTCTTGAGGCGTCGTCTCCTCACTCGCCTTCCCAATGACCTCAGGCGTCCACCCGACTTTTTCCGCCTCAACTTCTCCCATATTTCCCGCACCCGTGACGAGTCTAATTTCCGCCTTCACAGGCTCCAGTTCGCGGAGGAACAGTTCAGCTCTTACAGGGGCCACGGGTTGGGCTCCTGCTAACAAAGCCTTTTCCAAGGTTTCCCTCCCGTCCGTGCCCTTGAGGCCGACTACACCTCCCATTCCAGCAATGGGATTAACTATGAAGCCAAGGTATTTCAGTGAACGATTCAAAGGATTAAAGCCTGCCCTCCAATCATGACTTTTTTCGTCGACATTCGCGTAGCTATGTGTTTTCTCATCTCCTATAAAAAGGTGGATTATTCTGACGTCTGGCTCTTCCCTCACTGAGAAGACACATGATTTGTCGTAGAAAATCAGGGTAAATAACCCTCCGAAATGAGGGTCAAAGGGGCTACCCTGCCAACCATGTTACCCTAGCATCCAGTACCCGCTGAAACCCAGATTTCTGTTGGGATTACGTCGACGTGCCCCCTAAGCTCAATCGTTTGTTAAAGGGCAAAGTATTCTCGATTCAAGGATGCGGAACCTCTTCTCTTCCAACACGTCAAACATTGCAAATAAGATACCTTGAAATGATGGGGGGCCTCAAACAGGCTTCACGGGGGCTTCAGCATCGCTCCACCTCCAAAAAGCTTGAATACCCAGAACACGACTGAACATAATGTCGAAAGATTTGTGTCTTCATAACAAAGTTAAGCACGTGAACTGAACCTTGAAGAAGATTAAAATTTTATCGAGGGCTATTGGAGAGGTCGTGGCAGAATTATTTGAGGAACGAAGTCCTCAAACCGTTAAGGTCCTTTGGGCCGTTCTCCCTATTACGGCTCGGGCGAACACTTGGGGGAATGAGATCTATTTTTCCATAGGAGTCAAGATTGCAAAAGAAAACGCTGACGAAGTTGTTGAGAAGGGCGCCATCGGATATTGGCCGCCTGGAGAAGCGTTCTGCATCTTTTTTGGACCTACACCCGCAAGCATAGGCGATGAAATTAGGGCAGCAAGCCCTGTCAACGTCTTGGGAAGGATTTCAGGAGACCCAGAGATTTTTAAGAGGGTTCAAAACGGAGACGAAATCGTCATCGACAAAGCGGGGTAAACACCGCGTCACTTTTTCATAAACCTATTGATTAGCTAACGGCGGGAAACGAAGATTTTTTGAGAAAAAGCCTCAGGATCAATCTAGGAACTCTAAGGCCCTCTCTTCAATTCTCCTTAACCCGGAATCCATTGTACCTGACCTCTTGTATCTGGCTTCAACTCAGTGGATTCTGCATTAACAAGCTTTAAACGAGGCTCTGGGAAGGCGAATTCGCCTGAAGCCTTTTCATGTAGGTGATATACAGACCTTATCCAAATAGGCTCTTTCTTCATAACCCAAACGATACACTAGTGACGGATGTTGTCACCGTCTCCTGAAAGGCGTTCCACACCATTCCATGAATTTCACTGCTGTCCTCTCCGTGTTTAGGGTCATGATGAACTCCAAATCGTCACCGCAGTTGCACACAAAGCAGTCCACAAGTAGTCCGGACGCCTTGGCCTTATCCAGGTTTTTTTCGCTACGTCCAGTAGCTTCGGGTGTGTGACGTAGTGCTGCGAGGCTTCCCACATCGGCTTTTACGATGCTCATGGTGATTCGTCCACTCATTTTATGTCACGAAAAACACTATTTTATGAATACAAAATACTACTTGTTCATGCTACTTATCGTTTATGGTCTACAAAACAAGCCCCTGCCATCATCCTGACTGTCCTCACCTGAACACAGGTCCTCCAAGATTCCGCGACTGAGACGTCAGAACCTATTAATCGAAGGCGTACGCTCATCTTTTGCATAGAGGTGACTCTACGTGGAGAAGAAGCTTCGTGAAGAAACAATAGAATCCGAAACCGTGTATTCGGGTACTTTGGTAGACGTCGTCAAGGACACCGTACGCCTCCCCAACGGGACGTTAACCGTTCGAGAGACCGTGAAACACCGAGGCGTCGTTACGATGCTTCCTGTAGTCGACGAGGCGATCATCATGGTTCGCCAATTCCGCTACGCATGCGGCAAGACGCTCCTCGAACTTCCCGCTGGCACCCTTAACCCAGGAGAAATCCCTGAAGATGCCGCCCGTCGGGAGCTTGTCGAAGAAACCGGATACGTTCCTGGGCAGTTGAAGCGGATTTTACAATTCTATGTTTCCCCAGGCTACTGTTCAGAGCAGGTATATCTCTATTTAGCCACCGACTTATCCCATGCCGTGCAAGACTTGGAAGCGGACGAGGTTATCCGCGTCGTTAAAGTCGATTTGGCTACTGCTCTACACCTGATTGAACGAAATGAGATTGAAGATGCGAAATCCATCGCAGGAATCTTATATCTCTCCAAGTACCTACGAGACCCATGATCATACGCCCCTAATTTGCATCGCTATCCTCTTTCCCACTTCCGAGCATTTTGCCGGAGTCACGCCTTCGGGAGCAAGGTCAAAGGTCATGGATCGTCCCTCCATAAGAACGGCCTTCACTGCCTGCTCCACCAAGTCACCAGCTTCCTTGAACCCCAGCCAATCGAGCATAAGCTTGGAAGACAGGATGGTTGCGATGGGGTTGACCTGGTCCTTTCCCGCGTAACTTGGGGCTGACCCGTGGATGGGCTCGAACATCGCGTAATCGTCGCCAATGTTGGCGCCAGGGGCGACGCCGAGGCCACCAACGGTTTGCGCCGCTTCGTCGGATAAAATGTCTCCGAACAGATTGGTCGTCACAATCACGTCATAGATCTCAGGCTGTCGGATCAACCACATGGCCATGGCGTCGACGCGAGCCTCATCGAGGCGCACCTCAGGAAATTCCTTTCCGACTCTCACAACTGCGTCCTTGAAGATTCCTTCGGTGATCTTCAAAATGTTTCCCTTGTGCACGTAGGTTAACTGTTTCCGCCGCTTCACAGCGCGGTTGAAGGCGAATCGCACGATTCTCTCGCACCCCCGTTTTGTGATGAGGCGTATGGCGACGGCAGAATCGTCGCCAGTCATAAACTCGATTCCGGCGTACAGGCCCTCAGTGTTTTCCCGTACTATCAACATGTCGATGTTGGGGTGTAGGGCGGGAACTCGTGGAAGCGCCTTAATCGGCCGGACGTTCGCATACAAATCAAACATCGTCCGGATCTGAATCACGGCGCTTTTAGGGGAACCGGGCGCTTCAGGTGTGGTGACCGGCCCCTTAAGACAGCAGTCCGTCTCTCGAAGAACCTGTTTAGTATCCTCAGGAAGACTCGTCCCATACTTCTGTACACACGTCAGCCCCGCCTCGGTAAAAAGGTACTCCAACTTCACGCCTGTAGCCACATCCTGAACCGCGTCTAATACGGGGAGCGTGGCGTGTATGACTTCGGGGCCAATGCCGTCCCCTGGAATCACGGCAATTCGAACCTTTCTCGACTTTCGCGATGTCATCTAAGCTGTTCACCACGTTCGTTAAGCGTTGTGGGTCATGTGCTGGATGTCTATTATGTTTTTCGCCGGGACAGGGCTCTCACGCTAGAGGTGTTACCCGAGCAGTCTATCACCCTTCCAGTAATAGACGACTTCTCAAAAGACATCAATGTGATCGACAGGAATCTTGGAAGAGACGTCAAGGCGAAACAGAGTCTCAACCGGCTTCTGTGTGAAGTCGACGAAGAGACGGGGAGGAGCATCGGTTATAAGTAGCTTGTAGGGGGACGCGTCTACGCGCGATTTTTAGTGGAGAAGGCGATTGTGACGCCCAGCTCATTTCCCGCCTCGTTAATCTTGATCTGTCCAAATTGGACTATGTTTACCGTGTCCTTGTAGGCGGTTCGTATCTTTAGGGTTTGGTTGTTGTAATCGAGTTTGGAAATTATGCCCAAGCCTAAGAAGTCTCTATCGTTGTTAAGTAAGCCAACGAGTAATCCCTCTTCCTCACCCTCTCTCACAAGGTACACGTCCTTTTGGAACAGGCTTTCCGCCGTCACGACGGTGGCTTCATCGATCCTTTCCTTGTAATAGACGACAATGTACAGCATACGCGAACTCTCTTCACAATACACGATCTGGCGTTGGAGGGCTTTTTCAAGGGCCTTCACCCGTTGTAGGTCGACGGGGGTTCCCAGACCGAGGGGCGTATACTCCAAGGCTATCCAATTCAGGTGGAGGCTTCTCACGGTCGGCTTTCCCAAATACTTTTTATAACTCTGCTCTCTCAACTCGCGACGTTCATTGTGATCTCTTCGTTTAACGGTGGACGAGGTGACGGCCCTCAGGACGTGATAACCCTCTTCTTCCACAGAGTGGTGAATGTGTTCTAACTCCGCATTCCTTTGAATCCCTACGACAAGGTTTGGGGCGATCTTTCGAATCAACTCCGCTTTATAGGTGCGCGCTTCATCTCCCCCAATCCAACCATCCGTATTTATCACCGTCAAATCCACGGCTCCCTCAGGAATCTGCTCTATAATTGACGTAAGGCTTGACACGACCCGCTGGGTTATACCCTTGGAGCTGGTTCGCCCAATAAAAATGATGGCGGCTGGTTTTACTGAAAAAAGGTCTGCGATAGGCTCAGAAATTACGCTAAATCCGATGGACGTAGGCGGCCCGACATCTGATTGCCCCAAATCCGCATCGACGATAGCGGGCTTACCCTGCGATTTGAGCGATGTATTGATTAAATAGGTGCTGAAGCTCGTTTTGCCCGAGTCAATGTCTCCTAAAATCATGACGGTACAAGGCTTGGGTCGGGAAAGAACTTCTCCCACGACCGTCCTCCAAGAGTCAGGAATCGTGCTGCCTTCCACCTCATAGACGTTTGCGTCTGTTCCGAGAACGATGTCTAGAACGGATGTCTCTCCGGCCTCGAGGGGAAGAGACTTTCCCCTTCGAACGACTATCTTTTCTTCAACAATCAAGTTCCCGCCTAAAACCGCGACGGTTCCCTCAAGTACCGTCGCTGACGCGGGACCGCTGATGATTATCGTGTTGCCGCCTTGAACCGTTTTACGCATCGTTCCTTCTCCTGTTTACTTTCCTTCCGTTTCTCCTAGCGATTCGAATGGCCGAATAAACGTCTTTGGCTCTTCTCCTGTGGAAAAGACGCGTTCTTGGCGGTCGCGTTGTTCCCTTCTCCTCAACGGACTCAATCACCACGTCGGATGGTAGCGCCTCATCTAATAACTCGATGAGGGCTCCCTGATATGCTGGAGCTCCATCCCCGATTTTCACGATCTTCTCTTTGGCATCCATTCTATTCACCGCTTCTAAAATTGTTGTCGCCGTCTCCTCAATACTTGACAGAATCCTCGTACTCACCACTGATCCGTCGTCCAATACCGCCAACCCCACTCTCTTCCCGGGATCAACGCCGAAGATCAGTTTACCATATCCGTCTTTTCCCTTAATGCTCTGGATCACTCGGTCTATTATATGAGATGGGTCATCATCCACAGCATAGACAAAGACATGAGGATGAATTACCTTCTTTTTGTCACGCTCCGTGGTGACGACGGCCCTCACATTTCTTGGTATGGCTTCGTTCGGAGTCAGGCTTAAAAAGGCAAGTTCCCTCTTTTTCAGCTCCGTTACAAGTTTATAGTAGGCTATTCCTGAAGAGGTTACGATTGCGATGTCACCTGAAATCATGCAAAAGCCTCTGGAACACCCATCTTCTCACAGCGGAGACTCCTTCCCTCGTTCACAACTTCTTCCCTCCTTAAGATCTTTCCACAAATCAGACTTTGCAAGGACCCGTCCTAACGTGAAGAAGTCTTATGAATCCTTTCTGAAGACTCGTATGCTCTGCTCTCCCTTGCCAATCTCCTCTCCGCTTTGGACTGTTCCGCTCTCACGGAGTCGCTCCACTTCCTTGAGGCTTGGAGGCGCTGTCCACGCGTCATCATCATCCGATTCACCTCGTTGGGAGCGGGGCCTCCTCTCACGTCGTGGCGTTCAACGAAGCGTGTGGGGTCCATGGCTTCCTCGATGTCTTTCACCTCGATCTGCAGGGAGAGATCCGCGGTCTCCTTCAAAAAGGCCTCCACGAGCGTCGCGGAAACCTCGTGGCTGCCAACGTCCTTCGCTGATAAATGGCTAACCAACGCGCCAACTGCTTTATGGGCTGTTCGAAAGGGAACGCCATACTTTTTCGTGAGCATGTTGGCCAGCTCCGTCGAGGTTGTGAAGGCGTAGCTGGGTTTTTCGAAGGAGGGTTCCCGTATCGTCAGCCGGGGATATATTTCAGCGAGGATGGCCAGAGCACGCTCGCTTTCTCCCAAGGACTCCCATAACGTTGGCGTTACTTCTTGGAAGTCCATGTTGTAGGTGGAGGGTAAGGCCCTCAAGGTCGATGCGATGCTGACAAAGTTTCCTTGGATGTGGCTCATTCTCGCTCTGATGACTTCCAAAACGTCCGGATTCTTTTTCTGGGGCATGATGCTACTCGTGGAGGCAAAGGCGTCGGGCAACTCGACTAGACCAAAATCGAGTGAACTCCAAAGAATCAAATCCTCCACCATCCTACTCACGTCAACGCTGAGGACCGTTAACACCGCCTGCGTCTCCAGAAGGAAGTCCCGAGAACTGACCGCGTCCACCGAGTTTTCGAGGATTCCTTCGAAGCCAAGCAGCTCAGCCACGCGTTCCCGACTTATGGGAAAGCTCGTTGTCGCTAGGGCGCAAGCCCCCATGGGACACTTATTGACCCTTTGATAAACCTCCTGAATCCTCTGTACATCTCTGTCTAAGACGTCGAAGCAGGCGACGAGGTAGTGAGCAAGGGTTATGGGCTGAGCGGGTTGGAGGTGCGTGTATCCAGGGAAAACGGTGTGGACGTGTTGACCTGCTTTTTGAATGACGGCTTCCTGCAAAGCTATTATTACGTCAACTAGGTGAGTGAGGTCCTGCCCCAGCTTCATTCGGATGGCGGTGGACACTTGGTCGTTCCGGCTTTTGGCAATGTGGAGGTTCCCCCCCACCACCGCGTTGGTAGCCTTGACCACTTCTTCCTCGACGTACATGTGCACATCCTCCAGAGAAGGCTTCACCTCGACCTCCTTAATTCCCGTCAAAGCCTTCAACAGAAGGCTTCCCTCCTCTTTAGAGACGATCCCCTGCTCCACTAGCATGATCACGTGAGCTTGATTGATCTTGACGACCGCTGAAAACAACACGACGTCGCTTTCAATGGACGAAGTGTACTCTGTAACATCGGTTCTCGACGAAGATAAACGTCCCCCGCGAAGTAGATCCGACAAGGTTTTCCTCTCCACTGTTTCTATTTAAGTGCTATCTTCTCCTTTAAAACTATGTAGTCGCCCTTCTTTCGCCACACGTCTCTAGCTAGCCCGTGTATTCTCTTGCGCTGATCCCTGTCCTCTACTTTATCGCGTGTAACCCGTGGCTAATAACTACATCGATGAACGACTTGCATGCATCTTTATCAACCAGAAGGCGGTCATCCGCTTTGTTTTATGGCGTTTAGAAGGATTGACAAGGGCATCTACAATACCAACAGCACTCAATATCTTGGCATCCTAGAGCCTTCAAGCCAAAAAGGGCTCTCTGACATATTCTGCTGTGAAAATCTAATCTGCCCAAGCAGCCGCCCAGATTTATCCGTAAAATCTGTTAATCATAGATTGGCTGCCGTGAAAAGGTGTTAGGTCTTCCTTTACACCTGTTCTTTTCGGAGCATCTTTCGTTTAATGATGTTGGCTGCTTTAGTTTGTAGACCCCACAATTCGATGAATCCCTCGGCAAGCGTCTGATCGAAGGTGGAGGCGCCTTCATAGGTGGCGAGGTTTAAGTCGTACAAGGTCAGGGGAGATGACCGCCCAACCACATGCAGACCTCCCTTGTACAGTTTCACCCTTACCACGCCGGACACTCTCTCCTGAGTCTTATCTATGAACGCGTCTAACGCCTCTCTCAGCGGCTCCATCCACAGTCCTCCATAAACCAGAAACGCCCATTCTTCGTCGACCCGCGCTTTAGACCTCAATTCGTGTCGGGTCAGAACCGCCTTCTCCAAATCCTTGTGAGCCTCAATGATGATCTGCGCCGCGGGGCACTCATAGACCTCCCGGGACTTAATGCCTACCATCCGATCCTCCATGTGGTCAATCCTGCCAACGCCGTGTTTTCCCCCAAGGGCGTTAAGTCGCTCAATCAACTCGACAGCTGGTAAGGCTTCCCCGTTTAAGGCAGTGGGAACGCCGTCTTCAAACGTAATCGAAACATATTCTGCTTTATCTGGAGCCTTTTCAGGCGCTGTTGTCCATTCGAAGGCGTCCTCAGGTGGTTCCACACTCGGGTCTTCAAGGGGTCCGCACTCCACCGATCTACCCCACAGGTTTTGGTCAGTGCTGTAAATCTTCTTCCTCTCAGCGGGCATCGAGATATCTTTGCTCCGTGCGTACTCGATCTCGCTGTCCCTCGTTAGTTTCCACTCCCGGATGGGAGCAACGATCTTTAAGTTTGGCGCCAACGCCTTGATGGTTAAGTCGAAGCGGATCTGATCGTTTCCCTTCCCTGTACACCCATGGGCAACACCGCTTGCGGATTCCTTTTCGGCGATTTCTACGAGTTTTGAGGCTATCAACGGCCGTGCTAACGCGGTGCTAAGCGGGTACTTTCCTTGGTAGAGGGCGTTTGCCTTCACACCCTTGAACACGTATTGTTCCGCGAACTCTTTTTTCGCGTCGAAAGAGTAATGTTTCAAGGCTCCGATAGCCTTCGCCTTCGCCTCAATCACCTGCAAATCCTCTTTCTGCCCGACATCCACGGTCAAGGTAATGACGTCGAAGCCGTACTTCTCTTGAATCCACTTAATTGCGACCGAGGTGTCTAACCCACCTGAATACGCTAAAACGAGTTTATCCCGCATGTCACTCCCTTCAAGTATCAAAATCAGAGGACTGATGAAAATAAGAATGTTTCGCATTGCGTTCCTGTTAGCACGGCTTTTGATGTACTAAACCATTCTGTATTTAGGGCGTTGAAACGAGGTTTTTATTCACCCCAATCTTCTTTTTCGATGGATATTCTCTCAAGCGCTATGGTACTTTTGTCGATCTCGACGACCTCGAGGTCTAGGCCACAATCAGGGCAGCTCACGATCTCCCCAATCATAGCGTCCTCTGGGACTTCGATTTCTGCTTCGCAATCAGGACACAGCTCATTCGCCATATTGCATCACCTTCTCGATATCTACACTCCTTTTTTCAACTTCATTAGCCATTTTTAAGAGTTTTGCTTTCATATGCGAGAACCCTCCTTCATTTGATGAACTGATTGGCTTCCACAATCCTTTAGAGCTTCTGGCACAGTGTTCGTCAACGCAGAAGAGACTCTTATCCCTCCTCTAAGTGGAAAACAATAATCGTGTTCGTGAAGCAGCTCACGGCCAACGTGTTTTTCTGGAAAGGAAGTTTGTTAAAGGCTTAGGCGCAGATAAATTTCTTCATGAGCTCATTAGGGTTGTGAATGGTGACTGTGGCCATATGCTTCTTTTCGTCTAAGCTCTCTAGCTGTTTTGAATTTACCGTTTTCGATGAGAAAATGCCTAAAAAGCGTAAGTTCTAAGGCCTTAAAGTGTGAATTCT